>DAHXKW010000022.1 GCA_027366195.1 Alphaproteobacteria bacterium
CATGGCTCCTGGATTGATTTTTTGTTAACAGGTGATGATTTTCCACCTTGTTATTTAGAGGTTAAAAACGTTCACTTAAAAAGAAATGGAATAGCACAATTTCCAGACTGTGTCACCGCTAGAGGGGCTAAACATATGGCCGAGCTCGCCCTGATGCGTCAACAAGGGATGCGCTGTATGGTTTTATCTTAGCGCAAAAAACCCTGAGCGTAAGCTCAGGGATGTAGCGCCCCCCGAATAATCCTGTCAATATAGGCGGTATGAAATACCGCAAATTAAGTCATAGTGTCTATTATTGCGTCTATCATTTGGTATTAGCGACAAAGTATCGTCGAAAGATATTTAATGATGGAATCTTTTCGTATATGAACGAACGCTTAAAAGAAGTAAGAGAACATTATCCATTAATAGAGATTTTAGAAATCAATCATGATAAAGACCATATACACTTAATGATAATGATACCACCAAAGATGAGTGTAGGGGAGGCCGTGAGGATTATAAAGTCCAATACGAGTCGTGAGTTAAAGAAGAAATTTCCATTTTTAAAGAAAGTCTATTGGGGTACTGATGGAGTCTGGTCAGATGGTTATTTTGTATCAACTGTTGGTATTAATGAGAAAGTGATTAAGAATTACATAGAACAACAAGGTCAGGAGGATTCGGGGCAAGCGCAGCTTGTACTCAGCCTTTAGGCTGATGGGATACCACGGGCGTAAGCCCGTGGAGATTCACAAAGATTAATACGATAAAAGAAGCTGTTTATTAAATTATCATTGATTTTTTCAAACCTATAAAAGATATAGCACAACAAATAGAGCCTTACTTTTTCATAAGAAAGCTCTTTTAATCGATCAACAGTATAATAATCAACCAAATAGGCATAATAACGGATATTTTCTTCAGAGATATCCAGTTTAGGGATGATTGTCTCTGCTACCTTAAACAAAGACTCACTCATCTGTTTTTTATTAACTTCCTGCATAACTTCTTGGTAGTTGAAGCTTTTTGCATCTCTTTTTAAGATGGTAATCCCATACATTTTTTGGCTGTTGCTCATTAACATTTTCCGAAGGATAGCATCGGCCGATTCTTGTAAGTGTTCATTTATAATAGATTGAAGGCGCACATCTTCTTGAGTTAAAACCTGGCCGATAATGTCTTGCAAAGTACTGTATCCAGGAATTGCTATACGCTGTTCGTTTAAAAAGGTGAGCGTTTTGTCAAAAAGATCTTTTGGATCAATGCAAAGCCGAGTTTCTTTTAAGAGATGTTTTTTTAAGACAGCTTGATCATTTGAATTAAAAAGTTTGTATTGGAGTAATTTTAAAATGCGAGACTGATGATCTAAGCGTGTTTTTTTAGAGATCATAACCTCTGGTAATTTTTCATTGGAAAAATATCGATTCATGATGTATTGCACATCATCACGAACATCAGCAAAAGTCGCTCTAAAAAACATCTCCTTATATTTAAAATAGCCCAGTTGGAGAATAAAATTCACCCGAGATTCTATCAATTTCTTGGATTTCATTTCTGTGATTTCTGAATCTTCGAGAGTAAAGTAAAATTCCCGCATGGCTTCATCAAAAACAGGTAAAGAGTATAAATCTATGATTTCAGAATTGGAAAGGATGGTTAATCGCTTTTTTGGTATTTTCATGTTAGCTGTCACTTGCAGAATTATTTTGTACCATTTCCGTTTAAATGTTCTTGATTTTTAGTCATCCCAAAAATCTTTGAATCGGGCAGGAGTGATTTCTGTGTATTTAACAGTATGCTGAATATTCTTATGCCCCAAATAATGTTGAATGCTTCTGGTGTCTTTTCCTTCATTTGCTAATTTAAATCCAGTTGAATGCCTCAACATATGGGGGTGAATAGAAAATTGTAAGCCTGCTTCTTTGCCAGCTCTTGAAACAATTTTACGAAAGGCTGATTCTGTCATAGGGCCTTTACGTTCTGTAACAAAGACATATTGGGTATCAGGATAATCTCTATTTATCTTCCTTAAAGCTCGGATTTCAGGCCCAAATAAAGGATGGGTTGTTGAAATCCCATTTTTACGTCTTTTGACATGAATAATACCATGACGAAGATCAACTTTGCTCCATTGCAACGACAACAGTTCAGAAACCCGAAATCCGTGGCGATAGGATAAGAGAATCATTGTTGAATCCCGATGACTATACCGTCCCAACTTTTTAGAGGCTTCTATAACCCTTTCAGCTTCATGAGGAGTTAAATGCTCCCGGTCTCGTATCAGTTTGTTGGCAATCCTTTTAGGAGGAACAGGAATTTTCCTAATAGAAGAGAGTGTTTTTTTATCAGATTTCATAACTTTCCTAAAAATAATTATTGGCCTAAAATTTCAAGCACGTTTTGAGAGGGCGATTTTAAAGGAATTCAGTTTTATAACTTTCCCGACAAAGCGTCTTCTCGGGAATGTAGTCCCTTCCAAAACATACCTCTTTATACTCTCCTAAAAATATGTTTAAAAGAGAATGTTAGAAGACAAATCTTTCTTGAATTGGAACTTTATTGGGAAAGAATGCTTGAAAGCCGCAGAA
>DAHXKW010000142.1 GCA_027366195.1 Alphaproteobacteria bacterium
TTTTTTTCTCCATAAAAACAACCTTAAGCGCCTCGTCGATTGTTTTCAAAGGAACAATCGATAATGCTTGACGAACATTTTCAGGAATATCAATAAGATTATTCATATTCTCTTCAGGGATGAGCACAGTTGTAATACCTGCTCGATGTGCGGCTAAAATCTTTTCTTTCAAACCTCCGATTTTTAACACCTGCCCGACTAAAGTAATCTCACCTGTCATTGCCACATCTTTGCGAATTAGTTTTCCTGTCAAAGCCGAAACAATTGCCACTACAACAGCCACCCCAGCAGAAGGACCGTCTTTGGGTGTAGCACCTTCTGGAACATGGATATGTATGTCAGATTCTTTCCAGAATTCTTTTGTAATCCCCAACTTGTCAGCACGTGCGCGAACCAAGGAAATGGCTGTTTCTATGGACTCTTTCATCACATCGCCAAGCTTTCCTGTAAAATGCGTACGACCAGAACCTGGCAAAACAACCGCCTCTACTTTAAGCAAGTCACCCCCTGCTTCTGTCCAAGCCAATCCGTTGACAACTCCCACCATATTTTCAGCATGTGTAATACCATAAGAAAATTTATGCGGTCCACAATACGCCTCAACCTCCGTTGGTGTAATCTCCTGTTTTTCAACCTGTTTACGCATTAGATTCACAACACTTTTACGGCAAATCTTAGCTATCGCACGCTCCAAGTTGCGCACACCGGCTTCACGTGTGTAATAGCGAATCAACTCGACAATGGCGGGTCTTTCAAAAGTAATTTCTTTATCTGTAAGTCCATGCGCCTTTTCCTGCTTTGGAATTAAGTGCTTAAAAGCAATTTCTTCCTTTTCAGCTTCTGTGTATCCAGACAGTTCTATAATTTCAAAACGATCTAATAAAGGTGGGGGCATATGATAGCTATTAGCCGTTGCTATGAATAATACATTCGACAAATCATAGTCAACTTCAAGATAATGATCGTGGAAAGCATGATTCTGTTCAGGATCTAAAACCTCCAACAAAGCAGATGAAGGATCTCCGCGCCAATCATTGCTAATTTTATCCACCTCATCAAGCAGAATCAAAGGATTATTTGTTCCACAACGCCTAATAGCATGGATAATCTTACCGGGAAGAGAACCGACGTATGTTCTTCTATGTCCTCTAACTTCAGCCTCATCTCGAACACCACCTAAAGATATTCTGTAGAATTCACGCCCTGTAGCCTTAGCAATCGACTGTCCCAAAGATGTTTTTCCAACACCAGGCGGCCCCATAAGACAAAGTATGGGACCTGAAATTTTCTTTGTACGACTTTGAACAGCTAGAAATTCAATAATTCGTTCTTTTATCTTATCTAGACTGTAATGATTTTCATTGAGTGTTTTTTCAGCAAAAGCAATATCCGTTTGCAATTTTGAATGCTTTACCCATGGTAAATTAACCAACCAATCTAAATAATTACGGATAACAACAGCCTCTGATGAAGTTGGAGTCATTGTACGTAATTTCCGAATCTCACTATATGCCTTGTCAGCCGCTTCTTTAGGCAATTTATTTTCTTTTACTTTCTTTTCGAACTGGGCGCATTCATCGCCCCCTTCTTCAGAAGCGTGCATTTCTTGATAAATGGCTTTAAGTTGCTCACTGAGATAAAAGTCTTTCTGTGACTTATCAATTTGTCCGCGAACACGGGATTTTATTTTTTGTTGAATATTCAAAATTTCAATTTCAGCTGTTACAAACCGCATGAGCTTGTGCATACGTTCTTGCACATCACATGTTTCTAGAAGTTCAAGGCGCTGCTCTAACTTGAGCCCAAAATACGATGCAATTGTATCCGCAAAGCGAGAATAATCATTAACCTGAGAAACCAGTGCCAATAAATCTTGTGGTATACGACGATTAACCTTCATGTACTGTTCGATATGCTCAAGCAAACCAAACTTTAATGCTTCCAATTCATTTACGTTGTGGATCGCTGGGTTAAAAGGCGTCTCAATAATACGGCCCGTTCCTTGATAATGTCTGTTGAGGCTATGTGAAGATGGCAATGTCTCTAATTCTAAGATTTCAAAACGAGATTCCCCCTCTACCAAAATTTTCATACTACCATCGGGCAACTTGAGCAATTGGAGCACATTAACCAAGGTACCAATATGAAAAAGATCATTTGGTTCTGGATCTTCTATTTTTGGGCTTTTTTGCGAAACAAGAATGATTTTTTGGTTAGGCAAATTATCCGCTATAATTGATTCAAGCGCACTAACTGATCGCTTCCGGCCAACAAATAAGGGTACAATCATATACGGGAATACGACAATGTCTTTAAGCGCTAATATCGGGTACATCTGTTTGTAGGGTTGCAAAGCTTTTTTACTCGTCATCTTTATGTTGTTTTTGTCTCTAGTTATCCTATTTTATACTACTTACAACAAACCCAGAAATGCTTCTTTCAAAACAGGTACTACTTCCTGCACAGTTATAGGAAAAAACTGCGACAGATTCGTTACTTTAGCTTCTTTCATACCGCAGACATTAATCATATCAAAATAACGTAAGTCGTTAGACACATTTAACGCAAAACCATGTGAGGTGATATGATTCTGCACTCGAACACCTATTGATGCTATTTTGGCACCCTTAACCCAAATTCCGGGATGCGGGCCCGTTTCAACAGTTAGACCAAAATACGCTAAGGTCTGCGAAATGACGCCTTCTAACCATTGCACGTATTCACTGACTGTTTTACCTGTTTTTTGTAAATCAAAAAAACAATATACGATTAGTTGCCCTGGCCCATGATAGGTAACTCGGCCACCTCGTGAAGATTTATAAATAGGCAAATTGTAAGTATTGAGAACTTCCTCTCGAGCCCCCCTGTTCCCTAACGAATAAAGAGAAGGGTGCTGCAAAAACCAGACACTTGGGGCCCTATCTTTATAAACAACCATATTATCAAGGGCAACTTCGTAATCTATATAATTATTCTTTTGTGTATCATCAATCCAATTAATTTTCGTGATCAAGTTGCCTCGACATAACCACTAAAAAATTTTGAATAAAATCATCCAGCCGGACCTGATACGTTTGGATCATCATAATAAAACGGTTATAAAACAAAGCCGCTGGGATTGACGCCACAAGTCCAATTGCTGTAACGAATAAAGCCTCGGTCATACTGGGACCAACAGCGGCAAAACCTACGTTCTGATGTTGTGCAATTGATTGAAAACTGGACATAATGCCAAGCACTGTTCCCAAGATACCAATGATCACACCATTTGATCCCAGCATGGCTAAAAATCCCATATGCTTTTTCATATCATCAACCTCACGATTTAAAGTTGAGTGCATAATGATAGACATGCGCTCTAAAACCTTTTTAGAGCCTTGCGGTAAAATTTTGGCAGAAACAGCGTATTTCCACTCTTGCATGCCTGACATGAAAATTTCGGCACAAGGATGGTTGGCATCATTCTTTACCAAATCATATAACTGATCTAGTGTGTTTCCAGACCAAAACCTTTCTTCAAAAACATCTAACTTGCGATTCACACGCCAAAAAATAAGCGTTTTATGAATAATAATGGTCCATGCCCAAATGGACGCAAAAATTAACGATAATGCAATCAGTTTAATGGGGAGAGCAGCATGAATAAACAAAGATAAGGGCGAAAAAGAAATTGTCTTTACCGCCACCTCAGCATTTAGAAATAAAAAAAACATTGATCATGAGTCAAGTCCAATTGTCGTATTGTATACCTAATCAACAAAAAATGAGAAGCTATCTAATTGACGTTTCTAAAGCTAACTCCATAAAATCAAATTACAAATAAGTGATGAGAAAAATATGATCTTTTTTTATGTGCTTCTACTTTTTTTGTGTAATTGTGAAAAAAAGAAAACCCAAAAAACAGAACCTCCACCCACTTCTGCAAACGCACAAACTCTTCAAG
>DAHXKW010000031.1 GCA_027366195.1 Alphaproteobacteria bacterium
AAGGCGGTTTAAATGTATAGCAATAGGGGACTGGTTGTTCGTTAAATAGGTACTGCCCTTGATCATAGCTCAAAGATAGTTCTGTTAAATTTTGAGGTAGATCGAAGTTGGTTGTTATTTCCATGTCATAACCATCTTTAATTTTATCAGGGTGTAGCCAGAATTGATGGCATGTGATTAAAAATTTTACTAATTCTCTGGGATGATTATTTGTTTGTATTAAGCCGGTCACTTTTGTTTGTGACAAATTGACTTCTGAGAAGGGAGAAGCTTTAAATTTTATCGGAAAAGAAAAAGTTCTTGCGCGTGCATACGGAACACCGAATAGTATGTCATAACGTCCTTGCGCAAAGTGCTCAAGTTGATGTTTGTTAAGATGCAGCATACGTGATAAAACGACTGTAATTAATTTAGTATAAGCTGGTTGAATTAACGTTGCAAAATACATACAATGGAGGTACTTGGATTAGAGAGAAGCAGGCATGACAAAGCGTATTGCTGCCAAACATAAAATTGATAGACGTCTGGGCGTTAACCTATGGGGACGCGATAAAAGTCCTTTTGCAACGCGTAACTATGGGCCAGGGCAACATGGTCAAAGTCGTGGAAAGCCGACTGATTATGCGGTTCAGCTGCGTGCAAAACAGCGTATTAAAGGATATTATGGGAACATTACTGAACGTCAGTTTAGAAACATTTATAAGAAAGCGGTTCGAGCAAAAGGTGACTCAAGTCAGAACATGATAGGACTGCTGGAACGCCGTTTGGATGCGGTTGTTTACCGTATGAAGTTTGCGCCAACTATTTTTGCAGCCCGTCAGCTTGTAAATCACGGTCATGTAAAAGTAAATGGAAGCAGGGTCAATATTCCTTCTGCTTTAGTTAATGAAGGTGATGAGATATCCGTTTCTGAAAGGATGAAAGAAACACCAGTCTTTTTGTTGGCAACGAGCTCGAAAGAGCGTGATGTACCAGAATATATGAATGTTGACCATGCTAATTTGAAAGGTACATTTGCTAAAACTCCAACCTTTGAAGAAGTTCCATATCCTGTGCGCATGGAACCACATCTTGTGATAGAATTTTACTCTCGCTAATTTGGGTATGTCTAACCCCCTGACACACTTAACAATTATTCCTGATGGTGATAGGCGTTGGTCCGTCTTGAATTCTGTTGATTCGGCAACGGCTTATATTAAAGGTATGGAAGTATTAGAAAGTGTTGTAAAGTGGGCTTTCGAAAAGAAGATACTCTATGTGTCTTTTTGGGTTTTATCAATAGAAAATGATAAACGTTCTTCTGATTGGAGAATGATGTTTTTTGGTCTCTTGAAAAAATATTTACGCCCAAAATGCCAAGCGATGTTTGATCAAAACATTGCGGTGAAAATTATTGGGGACTGGCGCGCTTTGGAAAATATAAAAGGCGATATTGAAGATATTCTGGCGCAGAATCCCTCTAATCCTGCTATGACAGTTATTTTTTTCCTGCGTTATTCTGGCACATGGGATCTTTGTCAGGCCGCAGCAGAAATGGATAAGTATCATGATAAGCCAGAGCATATTTTAAATTATCTTCAAACCCGAGTTCAGAATATTCCTGATCCTGAAGTGTTAATCCGCACAAGTGGCGTTGACCGTCTTAGCGACTATATGATGGTTCAATGTGCGAATACAGAGCTCTATTTTTTAGATAAACTTTGGCCAGATTTTACAGCAAAGGATTGTGACGAAATCCTAGAGACTTTTCAAAAAGTTGAACGCCGTAACGGTAAATAATAATCAGACTAGAGAATGATGGCGGAGCCATAGGGTTTTGGTTGAGGTTCTGAATCGTCATCCTCGCGAAAGCGACGATCCGTGAATCGACCGCCAGTTAATGGATTCTTGCTTTCCCGGGCGTTACTGAATCTTGTCCGAAGGACTTAGAGTCAGTTATGAACCGGGATCCACTTTTTGGAAAGACGTGAAATACTTGATTTTCTTGATATTTTCTTTTTCTGGGTCCCGGTTCGCAACTGTCTCTAAGCACTATGTGCAAGAGACAGTAACGCCCGGGAAAGCAGAGCCAGCAGGGCTTTGAAATTTTACCCAATCAGGTGAACGCCTACAGTATTTCATAGATTCTCGCCTACGCGAGAATGACGAGTGTAGAAACGCAAGATGTTCATCACTAACTACTTCCCCTTCTCTTGACCACGGACCCGTTGCTGCTCTTTACGTTTTGATAAATTCGCTTTTAAAGCTTTGGCTTTCCGTTCTTGCTGTTCTTTTTTCTTATCGCTCATGCTATTTTTTCCATTTTTACAAATTCATCATTTAAAAAATAACGCTTTTCTATAAGGGAAAATTTGTCATCATACATATACATAATCTGTTCACGCCCTTTGGGAGTTAAATTGTTTTCTTCTTTAATTAGCCCCTGATTAAACACGTCCAACTTGGTAATCGTTTTACCGTCCCCCGCATATATAACTTGTTTTAAAGGGTGCTCTTTTTCATCATAAAAAAATACCATATGCAAATGATAACCGTCATTATACAAAATTTCTGATTTTACCCTTTTATCATGATCGAAATAATCTCTAACCGTTGGATGATAGGAGTTGTTGACATAATACAACCACGTCCCATGTTTCTTGCCGCTATCGTATGAACCTT
>DAHXKW010000081.1 GCA_027366195.1 Alphaproteobacteria bacterium
ACAGTATTCCTACCGGAAGGGTTTAGTTCGCGTGGAACATCAGTGATACCCCCTGAGTCGATGAAATGAACATGTTTTTGATATAAGTCCCCTTTACTGTTGATGGTTTTGAGTTTTTTAACTCTGTTAAAAATGCCTCAATATTTTCTTTTAAATCTTTTGCAGAAAAACTTGCTTTACCGACGGGAACGTGAACGACGCCGGCCTTTTCATTTTTAAAATTAATGCGTCCTTTTTTCAAGGATTGGACCATGGTTGCAATATCTGCAGTGACAGTGCCCAACTTTGGATTTGGCATCAATCCGCGCGGTCCAAGAACCCTTGCCGCCTTGCTCATTTTAGGCATTAGATCGGGAGTGGCAATGCATGCATCAAAATCCACTTCTCCTTTAGCGATTTTCTCAATTAGATCTTCTCCACCAACAACGTCAGCACCAGCTTTTTTTGCCTCCGCTGTTTTGTCTTCACTAGCAACAACAGCCACGCGACAAGTACGACCTGTACCATGAGGTAGGGCCAAGCTACCACGTATTCCCTGGTCTGTTTTTTTAGCATCGATATCTAAGTTTACAGATATATCAATTGTTTCATCGAACTTTGCTTTTGCATTGGCTTTGATAATATCAATTGCTTCTGGCAAATCATAAACTTTCTTACGGTCAACGGCCTTATTTAAATTTTCCATTCTTTTGGACATTATGATTACCCCTCTACCACTTCAAGCCCCATGGAGCGAGCAGATCCCGCTATCATGCTAGCGGCCGCTTCCACTGAATTAGCATTCATATCAACCATTTTCTCTTTAGCAATTTCATTAATTTGAGACATTGAAATTTTGCCGATTGGGTCACCCGCTCCCGGCTTAGTGTGCCCCTTTGCTAAGCCAATAGCCTTTTTAATGAAAAAGGTGTTAGGTGGTGACTTCATTTCAAAACTGAAACTACGGTCTTGGAATACAGAGATCTCAACAGGAATTGGTGTTCCAGGCTCTATCTTTTTTGTGCGATCATTAAATTGTTTGCAAAAATCCATGATATTGACGCCCTTTGGGCCCAAAGCTGTTCCTACTGGAGGTGCTGGGTTTGCTTTACCGGCAGCCACCTGTAGCTTGATAATAGCCGTAACTTTTTTTGTCGGCTTTGACATTATTCTTCTCTCCCTAATTTTCGAATATTGACTTCTTCTAGATCAACGGTGATGGGTCGACCCAAAATTGTCACTTCGATCTGATAAGTTTTTTTCTTATTGTCAATATCTTTGATAGTACCATGGAATCCACCAAAAGTTCCATCCCGAATTTCAATGGTTTCACCAAGTGTGAATTCATCTTTAATTTCTTTCGTCATACTTGCGATGGATTGTGCTTTAATTTCATCCATTTCTTTTTTGCTGATAACTACAGGTTTCCCACCTGATGTAACAGTTAAAAAACCGGATACGCGTTCAATATTTTGAATCAAGTTATGTAGGTGTGGTGTTAAGTCGCAATGAATAAAAATATACCCAGGATAGACATTTCTTTCTTTTACGACTTGTTTCCCTAACTTGTTAATATTAGCCACCTTTTCTTTAGGCATGTAGAGTTCGTTGATAGATGATAAAAGGTCTTTACGATTCGCATCTTCTTTAATTTTTTCGGCTACTTTTTCTTCAGATTGGGCGTACGTCTGAACGATGTACCACTTAAATTTATCGGGGGAACTTTGTGCGGTCATAATTTATATATTTCCTAACGAACAATAATTAACGATAAAAGCCTAAAAATAATTTGATCAACAACTAATAAGTAAGCTGACATAATAAAAGCAAAGATCAACACAAAAATTGTAGTCAATTTTGTTTCGCGCCAAGTTGGCCAAATAATTTTCCGAAATTCCTGTTGTACTTCTGCAATAAACTTTATAATCATTTTTTGGACTTTGTAGCTTGCGCGAGTATAGTACATTATGCTACACAATTTTTCAGGAATCAAAAGGTGTTTCTTTTCTTTTGTTCTCTACTGTTTGCACAGACGGTAGAAAACAGTCTGAAGGAACAGTACTATGAAGTGTTTTTTCCGCCCAAACAAAAATGTCTTCCAAGGATTATTCAGCTTATTGATAAAGCTAAAAAAAGTGTTTATGTGCAGTGTTATAGTTTCACATCTAAGCCAATAGCAATAGCTTTGCTGAAAGCTAAAAAGAGAGGGGTTAATGTTGAAATTGTTACGGATAAAAGCCAGGTTAGAACAGCAGATTCGTTGATAGCAAAATTGAACCGAAGAAATGTTCGTGTGCATGTAGATAACAAAGTGGCCATTGCGCATAACAAAACAATGATTATTGATTGCGCGATCGTTATCACAGGATCATACAATTGGACTAATGCGGCTGAAAAACGTAATGCTGAAAATATGATTATATTTTATAATCATGCGGGTATCGTTAAAGACTATATGCGTAATTGGAATGATCGCAAAAGTTCCTCTATACAATTTTGCAAACGCTAAACTTATGAGTTTTTCCACTCTACGTATCTTGGTGGCAGAGATATATATTATTTAATTACTTGTCGGTGTCATGGATGTACTGTCTATACAGGATACTCTAAATAAAAGTGCTGCCAAAAGCTGCAGTTATTGCTGCTTTAACAGCACCACGTTTTGCTGAATGCAAAACGCCAAATTTTATAATTTCATATCCAGTTTCTGTCGGAAGGATTATAATTTTTGAAATAACTTTTTCTCTATCTAATAGTTGTTTTAAATTTTCATCGGTTATTGGTTCTTGTGTGCCAGATATAGAAATTGATTTTTTGCTCAGATCGTCCGTTTTTTCAATTGATACGCCTACGTATATATTGCGTGAAAGCAGATTCTTTGTTCTGCTAATTTTATAGGGAAATCTTAGTTTTTCGTCTTCCTCTTCTTTTTGTTCTTTAATGGACTGAATAAATTTTGCAAAAGCTGATTTAAGTGTAACGTCATTGTTATTCTCTCCAAATCCCCTCAATTGAATATGTATTTTTGGTTTGCTTTCTTGATGAGTCTGATCTTGCGCCTGTTCATCTTCAGGTGTGTGTGGGTTTGTAGCAGGAGAGGATTCGTAATGCACATGATAATGTACTGGGGGATGTTTTTCTATATGTTTCTTTTGTTTGGGACTCGGTGTAGGAGATTGGGGTTTGTTGGGTACATGTTGAGAGGGATAATAAATATGAATTTCTTTTTCACTATCAGAATCAGGAAAAATCAAATTTGAAAAAATAATAAATAACATGTTTCCCAAATCACTTTCATTATTTAACCTTAAATAGTACTGACTGGTTAATTTAGCGTTAAGGAGAAAAACAATGAGCAAAACGCCAGTCATTAGTTTCAAAAATTTGGGTGTAACTTTTGGTGGAAAGCCAATATTTGAAAATTTAGAAGGATATATTCATTTAGGAGAGCGTTATTGTTTAATTGGGCGTAATGGTTCTGGCAAATCGACTTTGCTTAAAATTTTAGCAGGCCTGATGGAGTGCGATCAAGGCGAATTTTTTATTCAGCCCGGACTGAAAATTCATTTTTTATCCCAAGATCCAAAGCTGAAAAACTATAAAATTGCGCTTGATTATGTTTTGTCACGAGACGTCTCAAAACATGAGGCTGAAGAGTTTTTGATGCATTTACAGATTGACCCTGATCTCCAATTGGAATCAGCTTCAGGTGGTGAGTTAAGGCGCTGTGCTTTGGCTCAAGCCCTAGCGGGAAATCCTGATGTGTTATTACTAGATGAGCCGACAAACCATTTAGATCTGCCAACTATAGAGTGGCTTGAGGGTTATTTAAATAAATTCAAAGGTGCTATTTTATTGATCAGCCATGACAGACGTTTTTTAGCGCAAGTAACAAATAAAACATATTGGCTTGATCGAGGACAATTACGTTACCACGATCAAGGTTATAAAGATTATGATCGTTGGTCAGAGCAAGTATTAGAAGATGAAGAAAGGCACCTTGAAAAATTGAATACGAAATTAAAACAAGAGGAAGAATGGCTACATAGAGGTGTAACAGCTAGAAGACGAAGGAATCAGGGGCGCCTTCGTGCATTGATTAAATTGAGAGAAGCAAAGAAAGATAAAGAGCGACAGCGCAAAAAAGAAATGGTAAACGTAGGTGCCTCGGTTTCGGAATCATCTAAACTTGTTATTCGAGCTACTGATATCAGTAAGTCTTTTGGCAATCGAGTTATTATTCGTCCTTTTTCTATTGATATTGAAAAAGGAGATCGTCTTGGCATTATTGGGCCAAATGGTGCTGGCAAAACAACATTGGCGCAGATGCTTGTAAAAAAGTTGGCGCCAGATCAAGGCAAAGTTTACATAGGGCCAAAAACAGAACTGATTTATTTTGATCAGAT
>DAHXKW010000140.1 GCA_027366195.1 Alphaproteobacteria bacterium
GCCCAAGGCTTGTATTCATGAGTTCGATAGGCGCCTATTATATCCATGAGATGATTGTGCCCGAGTAAAAGTTTTTGCCAATGACACAAAGACTCGTGGGTTATTGGCTCTGAAATAGTATGATACAAATTAACCATCATCGAAGCGATGTTTATTTCAGATGGAGTAGCATTTTTAAAATTAGTAGATAGTCCAAGAGCTTTTTTAATAGAAGACTGAACACTATCTCGATTCAAATATTCACCTTCTATCAAAGAAGTATCTACTGCTTCTATTGAAAGCAATTGTATTAATAACGCATGTTTATCTTCATCAGGAATATGTTTAGAAGAGCCCAAAATGACACCAGTTTTTAAGGCAAAAGTGGATTCATAAGGGGTTAATTTGTTACTATCCCATGTAAAGTTAGGCCAGTTTTTTAATTGCCAATTCCAAATCATGATTAATAAACATTGATTTTATTAATCATTATAGCAGGTTAAATTGATTAATAAAATGAAGATTATTAATCACTAGAAATTGGCAAGTATTGTACGTGGTTTTAAGTCGAGTAAGTGGTTCGTATTGCGGCGACCCACTCCTCTAACCGGCATTCCGCAGCACAGTATTTTTTAGATAAAATCTGAGTAAATTTGAATTTTAAAGCGCAGTTTACATCCTAGTAAATGAGCATTTAAAATGCAAATTTACTAGGATTTTAGCTGTATTAGTTCCGACTTAATCTGACATATCACTTGAAAAGGTGAGTGTTTTCGGTTTTGATAGAAGTGTGATATTTAACAAAACCAATAAGGAAAACACTCATGATAGAGAATACAGCTAAAATTATAAAACATAAAGTAGGCCTTCTAAATTTAGCAGAAGAATTAGGTAATGTATCAAAAGCATGCAAAGTAATGGGGTTATCGAGAGATACATTTTATCGTTATAAAGCGGCAGTAGAGGATGGTGGCGTTGAAGCACTGTTCGATAAGACACGTAAAAAACCAAATCATAAAAATAGAGTAGAAAGCGAAATAGAAGAAATAGTTGTGCAATATGCAATTGAATACCCTGCTCATGGGCAGTTACGCACAAGCAATGAATTAAGGAAGCAAGGTGTTTTTGTTTCGGCCAGTGGTGTTCGCAGCGTATGGATTCGTCACAAATTAGCAAATTTTAAATCCCGTTTAAAAGCTTTAGAGGCGAAAGTTGCTGCTGAAGGAATTGTACTCACTGAAGCCCAGGTTGTTGCTTTAGAGCGTAAAAAACTGGATGACATTGCTTGCGGTGAAATAGAAACAGCACACCCCGGTTATTTAGGTTCCCAAGATACCTTTTATGTTGGCACATTAAAGGGTGTTGGGCGTGTGTACCAGCAGACTTTTGTTGATACATACAGTAAAGTTGCTTTTGCAAAACTATACACTACCAAAACACCCATTACTTCAGCTGACATACTAAATGATCGTGTATTACCGTTCTTTGAGCAACATGAGCTTCCAATGCTGAGAATTTTAACCGATCGTGGAACAGAGTATTGTGGCAAGGTAGACCAGCATGACTATCAGCTTTATTTAGCAATAAACGATATTGAGCACACAAAAACAAAGGCTCAATCTCCTCAAACTAACGGTATTTGTGAACGTTTCCATAAGACTATTTTACAAGAGTTTTATCAAGTTACATTTCGTAAGAAAATTTATGAAACCATTGAGGAATTACAAAATGATCTAGACAAATGGCTACAAGAGTACAATAATAAGCGCACTCATCAAGGTAAAATGTGTTGTGGTCGTACCCCAATACAAACTTTAATTGATGGTAAACAAATCTGGAAGGAAAAGTTTGTGAACTAAACTTGGACTTACAGACACTGCTTCAAAATCGACAACTGTCAGATCAAGTCTAAACTTCTACACCTAAAATCAACAGCCTGGCAAGCTATATATATCTTATGTTGCTTTGTAATTGTAAGCATCTTTTATCCTTTAAAGAATGCTTG
>DAHXKW010000141.1 GCA_027366195.1 Alphaproteobacteria bacterium
AATTACATCACATGCTCCGAAAACGACAATACATTGGAAAACAAACCTGCACGACCGTCTGGGATCAATTTTACGAATTGGCAGCCTAAGTGACTTGAAAATCTGCAAACTTTGCTTCTCTTAAAAAATTGCGACAGAACCCGTTTTCTTCCATCTTCTAAAAAATCGATATCTTTTATTGTGACTCAGTAAGTTTACGTGTTTATTGATTGGCTATTTCTATTTAATAAACGGGCCGTCTTTCAAACGTGTAAACACATCATTGAAACATGCTATGAAATTCAATCCCAACAAATAGGTTCAGTTTCAAGGAATTGTTGCGCAATCAAGTTAAAGTGTTCGTTCCATTTGATGTACAAAGCTTGTTGATATCTCATTCTCTCTTCCTCTAGCAATTTTTGTGAAGCTCTCCTGAATGTATCTCTTTGTTCTGCCAAACGAACTGTTAGCATTTGTTTTTCTACCAGAGAAAAAAAACGAAGCTTTTCTTCTAAAGCGATGTTTTCTCTCATTAACTGTTCTCGTTCTTCAAAACTTTTTCTTAAAAACGTTTCTATCGTATATTTCTCTTCTAATAACACAGAACACTCTCTTGCAATAAGATCCACACTTGATAAAAACATCCTCAGGTTAGAAACAGTTGTTTCATGAGAAAATTGAGATGCATAAATAAAAAACTGAAATAATAACATAAAAAATAAATATACTCCTATAAAGCAAATACTAATAACATCGTCTCTACCTTTTCATAGAAGCTCTTAAAACTCTTGCGTACAATTTTTATACTCGATCAAATTTCCGCCTTTTGATACAATATATTCTTGTATAGCCCTAAATGTCCGACTTGAAGGTCTATTGTTTTTACTTTTCAATACCGCTGAAATATATCGTGGCTCAATCTCTGGCAAAGCCTGATAGACATCATTTAATTTATTCTTTTCCTCAGATGTAACTATATAATCAGGTTCTAATCTTTTTGTTGTTGGCACTGGTAAAATCGACGATCTTTTAGGAATAACTGGTACCGACGATTGTGACACTGAGGAAGAACGCAGATGATACACATGTTTCCTTTCTGTTAGAGACACCTCCATAGAACTTTTCTCTTCTGCCTTCATAACAGAAGCCAATCTTCCTTCCAGTTTTTCAACTTTTTCCCTTAACAAAACATTTTCCTGCAAAACCGTATACATACTCTTAGTAGATAATTCCGTACATCTTAAGAAAGAAAAAAGAGCAGGAGAATTATGATAATGAGACAAATCAGAAGGTGCGATAGACAACTGATTGCCAGAAGTGGCAGAATTTGAAAAATTAACCACTCCTGTTTCTTCTGTTCTATCATTTTGATTGACCGAATATATGAAAAAAGAGTACAAACACGTTAAAAACAAAATATACCTCATCTAAGAAAAAACTAGCTTCAGTATCTAGTAATTTCTACCAAATAGCAAGTAAATTACTACCAAGTGATTCTCACTTAATATCCAGAAATCTATCTCCTCACCCCAGTTCTCAATATTTTCGCATATAACCTTTTATAGTCAATTAAGTTTCCACCAACAGATTTTATATATCCATCTACAGCTACAAACGTTGAGCTGCCGGAATTGTGCTTAGAACCGAGCACTCTAGAAATATACTGAGGATCAATTTCTGGTAGTGCTGCATAAATATCATCAATTTTCTTTTTCTCTTCCAAAGTAACAGCATACCGTCTATTCACAATACTTGATTCTGGTCGATTGTCTAAAAACATTGGTGAAGATACAGAAGTGTGTCGATACGTCTGCTTTCTTTCTGCAACAGTTACTGTTGTTGAATATTCTGCTCTTTTTCCCGAAATCATGAAAAATAATTTTTCTTCTAATTCTTGCACTCTTTTTCTCAATAGAACATTTTCTTGTAAGACGGTATCCATATTCTTAGCAGATAATTCTGAACATCTTAAAAAAGAAAGAAAAACCGTAGATTTATCGCGCTCAAATAACTCAGGATATTGATTTGATAAAGGAGTATTCGGCATAGCAAGATTCGCAAAACGAACCAAGCCTCTTTCTACTGTCCCCTCATTTTGATTTGTTGAATATACGAAATAAAAACACGAAAATATTAAAAACATCATCTTCCCTTACCACTCAAAAACACAGCTAGTCTCTCTTATTTTTTATTGAATAGCAAGTGAATTTAAGTAAAAAAAAATCATCAGTGAAGTGATCTTCAATGGTTGAATCAAAAACAACTTGAGAAGACAAAATTTACCCACTCTCTAGAAGATCCCCCTATATTTTATGACGTTTTTCACCTACCTGTCGATATTCTGAAAAGTATTGAATCCATATCTGATTGCTTTGCATACACTTCGGTAATCTTTGAATCATTTAGTGGGGAAATTTCTTCCGCTCTCACGTGTTATAATTTTCTGCAATACTGGAACCTTTCCTGGAAAACCAACAGCTATCACATCTTTTTTATGTGAGAGCAATGCAACTTTACGATTTGCAACATACACCTTTCGTACAGTTCTCTCAGAAAATTTTAACGGATCAATCTCAACCACTGCTCCCATCTGTATACCTCCACTTATAACAGGCTTAATGCTGATAACTTTTGTGTTTTGAATTTGTGATTTGAATTTAAAACCATACATCAAAAAAGGATACATTTTCTCTAGACCTAATCCTTGACAACTGTCTGGTTGTAATACTTTAACAACCACTCCGTCTGTCGGTGCCAACCAACTTTTGCGCCAACTTTCAATATTTGTAATATAATCCATAGCTTTTTCTGCGCTTCTAAAAACCTCAAATTTTGATGTTAAACAACACCTAAATCCAAGTACTCTTAAATAACGGTGTACATCAATTTGGGATGGAACATGTGATTGTTTACGGGATGGATTTTTAAAATATTTTACATAATATCCAAAAAACTGAATATTATCATTAACAGATGTGTCCTTTTTCTTCCTTCTTAATAAAGCACCCAATAACACACCCAATGTATCTTTGTATATTTTCATTCCAGATTTTATTCTTCTGCTATTAATTTTTCGAAAGGCTTTATGCGAAACAAACAATTCTCCTCGAATAAGCCCACTAAATTTCCTGTTGAGTTTTTTAGGTACACAATCAAGACAATGAACATAAGGCATAATTTTTAGTTTATTATGCTTTGTAAAAGCATATTTCAGTTCTCCATTTTTATACACCAGCCAACAAGCAAAACCATCAATTTTTGGTTCGATTACAATACCTGCTTTTTTTATTTTTTCAATAAATTGTTCTACATTTTCTAATGAATTTGTCTTTTTAAAATTCAGTGGATCTTGCAATGGAAAAAATCTCTTCGTATTGAAAGCATGCGAAAAATACTTAGGCTGTTCCCATCTCAGAGAAGTACAATTCAGTCTATAAAAAGGATGGTTCAAGCAAGATGTGAATATTATAGTAGATGTTGTTAACGCTCTGGATGGCAATGACAACTGAGTAATACCAAAGCTACTAGACAAAAAAATACATACTATCATAGTCATTGGTTCTAAAATTTTATTGTACAATCGGCACGGTCAATTTAACCATCAATATTTTTTGTTATGAATGTTTTTATACCCAGCAGGAATGAAGGTTCTGTCGCAATTTTTTAAGAGAAGCAAAGTTTGCAGATTTTCAAGTCACTTAGGCTGCCAATTCGTAAAATTGATCCCAGACGGTCGTGCAGGTTTGTTTTCCAATGTATTGTCGTTTTCGGAGCATGTGATGTAATT
>DAHXKW010000155.1 GCA_027366195.1 Alphaproteobacteria bacterium
AAGCTAACAGTTCAACATCCTTTGAAAGACCTTCGCAAAGAAAATGTGCGGCAGATATTAAAACAGGCGGGCTTATTACCCTGAAAGGAGCCTTGATGCACATGGAGCATTATATTTTCCCAGCGATCTTTACGCCAGATAAAGAGCGCGGCGGTTATACGGTCAAATATCCAGACTTGCCGGGGTGTTTGACTGAGGGTGATAACTTGGAACTGGCTCGCGCCAATGCACAGGAGGCACTTGAAGGTTTTCTGTACTTCATGGAGCAAGACAACGATCTTATTCCGGCACCTAGTTTTCCCGAAAACATCAAAATGGAACCGGGTGCATTCGTCGTGCCTGTTGATGCTTGGATGGGTTTAGTCCGCGACGAAATGAGAAATAAAGTCGTTCGTACCAATGTCACGCTCCCCAAATGGTTGAAAGACGCGGCGGAAGAGAGGCATTTTAACTTCTCTCAACTTCTGCAACATGCTATTAAAGAGCGATTGAACATTCATTGAGCCTTCTCAACTAATTGACCTCCTGCCAGTTAGCATGGGGTCAATTCTTTGTTCCGAACTGTTCCGAATTGTTCCGAATTTCTAGCAATGTTCCGAATTGTTCCGAGTTATAAACTAATATTGTCCATGCTCCTAGTGTTTTTATGGTGATAATCGGCGTCGTCATACACTATATATGGATATTTGGTTATTCCGATCTGACTTACAAGCAGGGGGTCACTGGTTCGAAACCAGTACTGCCCATCCTAAAAACCTTGATTTTACGCCATTTCTACGGTGTAGGATCAAGGCTTTCATTTTGCCAGCTACAAGTAAGCTACAAATCAATAAAAATAAGATGGTAGGCTGGAAGCGGTCTGCCGTTTTTTTATTCACAATTTAGCAGGGAAGATGATTCCCATTAATGTTATCCTAATTGTTATATAAAAAGTTTCAATATACAGATAAAAATGAAAGGCAGGGTATTGATTTGAGTCAAACTCGTCTACAGCGCTTTTGGATGGGTTTGGTGCTTGGAGTTCTCAGCGCATTTGCCCCATTATCGCTAGATATGTATTTGCCTGCATTACCTAGTCTTACGGCGGATTTTCATACCATTCCGTCCATGGCACAACTGAGTTTAACGTTTTGTCTGCTTGGACTGGCGGCTGGTCAATTGTTTATAGGTCCGATCAGTGATTCGCTTGGTAGACGTAAACCACTAATTATAGGTCTAGTAGTGTATACACTCGTTTCTTTTGCGTGTACGTTTACCTCATCGATATGGGTTCTATTGATATTCAGGTTGTTTCAGGGACTTGCAGGAGCGGCAGGTATTGTTAGCACTAGAGCGATTGTGAGAGATTATTATTCGGGCACTGAACTGACTCGTTTTTTTGCGTTCTTAATGCTGATCAATGGTGCAGCTCCAATTATTGCTCCCATCCTTGGCGGTCAACTTTTGCGCATCACTAACTGGCACGGAATTTTCATTGTGCTTGGAGTGATCGGAGTACTGTTGATTGTAGCTGTCTTGATCGGATTGCCGGAGAGTTTACCCGCGGAAAAAAGATTGACTGGTGGAGTGGCTAAGACCTTTTTGGTCATGGCGGGGCTCTTTAAGGATCGTATTTTTATGGGGTATTCCCTATCTCAAGGCTTTGTTATGGCTGCAATGTTTGGCTATATTGCAGGATCGCCATTTGTCATTCAAGATTTGTATCAGGTTTCAGCCCAGTGGTTCAGCATCATTTTTGCGACCAACGGGCTTGGTATTATTATCGCGAGTCAGATTAGCGCAAGGTTGTCTATTCATTTTGGAGAGAAAAAAACATTCATTTCTGGGCTGTTACTCGCGGGAATCAGTAGTCTAGTGTTGTTCGTGTTTATATTAATTAATGCCCAACTAATATGGATCTTGATCCCTTTGTTTTTGGTGGTGTCCAGTGTCGGTATCGTAACGACCATTGGCAGTTCACTTGCGATGCAGGAGCAAGGCCGCAATGCCGGGGGAGCATCAGCTGTCATTGGTGTATCCCAATTGATGCTTGGCGCGTTATCTTCACCACTTGTTGGGCTTGGGGGAAGTAAAACGGCGGTACCCATGGGAATTGTCATTGTCGGTTTTTCAGTCAGTTCACTTCTCTATTATTTACTTTCCCGATCAAATCAGAAAAATATCAGCGTTAATTGATAATTTTAATCCGATGCTTGTGGTTATGATGAGTCTGCATAAAAAAAGCAGACTTCTTTTTTTTATACGAGTAATGTATCCTTGATTCAAGTGGAAATATTGAACGTATAACGAATTTGGCGAAAGTTAGTACTGGGGGTTATCAAGATTAATC
>DAHXKW010000162.1 GCA_027366195.1 Alphaproteobacteria bacterium
AAGGTAGTAATACGTGTCGAATGACTTGAAATTGATTACAACCATCAATCATTGCAGCTTCATCAATTTCTCTAGGAATTCCATCGAAAAATCCTTTGATGAGCCAGATGGTAAATGGCGTCACAAAAGCGGTATAGATGACAATCAGACCAGTAAGATGGTTGATTAACCCAAACTCTTTCATTAACGGAAATATCCCTAAAATCAATAAGATAGATGGAAAAAATTGAGATGATATTAACATTGCTAAGGCAATACCTTTTCCACGAAAACGATGCCTCGAGAAACTGAATCCAGCAGGAATTGCAAGTAACAAGGTACATAAAGCAGTAAATGCCGCGACGATCAAACTGTGAAATACGTACTGAATAAATGGTGTAGAGGTAAATAAAGCGTGATAAGAAGCGAAGGTCCAATGTTTAGGAAAATAGTGAAATGGTAACGAGTAAATTTCTGACTTAGGTTTTACTGAAGTTAAAAACATCCAGACATATGGACCTAATGCAAATGATAACCAACCTACAATCAGAACCCATGTTAAAATCCGTCCAACCAATTTTGTCATTGTTCTAGTATCCCCTGTTTAGAAATTAGTCTTAGGTACCATATCACGACAATGAAAAGAACAACCGCTTGAACAACAGCCATAGCTGTTGCGCCCCCATAATTCAAATCACTGTAAGCAGTAAAATAAGCATCAGCAGGAATGGTAAGTGAAGCATATCCAGGACCACCTTGTGTTACGATCAAAATCAAATCTGCATAACTTGCTGTCCATATAATTCTGAGCATGGTGGTAATTAGAACTGTAGGCAGGATGATTGGAAATTTGATGCTCCAAAAGGTCCGAAACGCATTTGCTCCATCCAATTTGGCTGCTTCAACAAGATCACCAGAAATAGATTGCATGGCCGCAAGAAGCATCACTGCAAAAAAGGGAATTCCCTGCCATAAATCTATTAACATTAACGATGGCAACGCAGTAACTGATTGAGAAAACCATGCTTGAGCAAGACTAGAAAGCCCAACCTGTGTTAATAAATGATTCAAGACACCATAATTATCATCTAAAATCCACATCCAAATCAGTGCAGCTAGCACGCTCGGAGTTGCCCAAGGAATTAATACTAATCCGCGAACGACACTTCGACCCTTAAATGACTGATTTAGGATCACAGCACCTATTAACCCAAAAATCAGTTGAAAAAATACGACTCCTAAGGTCCAAATCACCGAATGTAATATCGCTTGATGAAATACACTGTCACCAAAAATATTTACGTAATTAGCTATTCCCACGAATGTAAGACTAGAAGACAAGGGATTGTAATTGTAAAAGCTTAATATCACCGCATGTATAACGGGATAGCCAATTACGCCCGCTACCACAATTGTGGAAGGAATAATATACCAGATTGGTCCAAATTTATTTTTTCTTGTTTGATTTTTGAGATACGATAAATTTGGCAAACTCATCTATAATTCTCCCTGTAGGGGGACATCATTT
The DNA here is from genome assembly GCA_027366195.1 of Alphaproteobacteria bacterium. GTDB lineage: Bacteria > Pseudomonadota > Alphaproteobacteria > DAHXKW01. Next base: position 1,508 of record DAHXKW010000162.1, read on the forward strand.
CATCCCCCTATTTTTATTGACTTTTATTATTGGTGCGATTGTTAATTAGTTACTTTGTTGAAGTGCGGTTGCAATCGTGTCTACCATTTGCTTACTCGAAACCTGTCCCAGAAGAGCCTGATCCATTGACTGTTGCCATACATGGCCTGAAACAGCACCTACTCCAGGCAACGGCGGCCAATCTGTGGCGTAAGATTCTTCATCAATGGCGATTTTCCAAGCTAGTTGATTTTGGAAATAAGGCTCTTTTGCTACTGAGGTCAACACAGGGAGTTGAGCATTAACGGAACGGTCCAAAATATTAATTGCTGCAGGACTCGATAGCCACGAAATCCACGTCCAGTCAGCTGCTTTGTTCGTACTAGAATTGAAGATAACGTTTCCATTCATGGAGCCTAAGGTCGCAGGATGTTTCGGATTACTCTGCGGCAAAGGAATGACACCCAATTTATTACCAAGTGCTTGTTTTAATAAAGAATAACTTCCAATGTGGTGCGCAAACATGGCAACTGTCCCATTTTCAAAATCCGCCAAGAGTTGAGCATATGAATCTGTGACGGCAGATGGAGGTGCGACTTTATATTTCTCAAATAAGTTAATGTACCATTGGTTTATACTTACTGCCTTTGTACTATTGATGACTACGTTCCCTTGGTTATTCACCATCTCTGCTCCACCAGCTAGCATAAATGCAAACCATTGATCTTGACCGCCCGAACCACCACGCATAGCAAACCCATATCGATGCTTAGCTGGATTGGTCAATTTAATAGCATCCGTTTGGAATTGTTGAAATGTCTTGGGCGGAGTTAAATGTGCTTGACTAAACATTGCTTTGTTGTAGTAAAGGTAGAATGTAATGTATTCATTGGGGATCATGTAAATGGGAGAATTCGTGCCAGTTTTTCCTGTATTCCAATACCTTTGTGCGATGTCTTTGTTGAAAGCCCAATGTTGTCGATAAGAATCGAGAGGTGCTAAAAGCTTATTGGTCGCGAACTGCCCTACCCACCAATCATGAAAACGAGAGGTATCAGGAAGACTTCCAGAAGCGGCTGCATTGATGAGTGTTTGTTGGAAATTACTTGATGGAATCAATCGTCCCACAACATGAACACCAGGGTGTGTTGCATTAAATTTATTAATAAGTTCTTGTGTGGTGTTTTGAGATGGATCATCTAACCAATACCAATAGGTAACTGTTACAGGTTTGCTTACTTCTTTTTTGGTTTGGGCAAAAGCGGAATTTTGTGTTAATCCGATACTACCTAACAAAGTAAATGAAGAAAATGCAATTGTTGCCAAAAATATCGATTTTTTTCCCAAATTAAACGCTTTCATTTGATTTTCCCCCATTTTTTTAATATAAATCCAACATTGCCGATAATGAGTGATCAAGGTGTGCGCCATCGATTTGAAGAACAACAAAATACTCAATCCCGCATTTACTACTTAAATATTTACCTCCCTTTTATCTTCTTCAATCTATTTTCAATATCCAAGAATTGCTCTTCCATCAACTTCCTTGAAAGTTCTAAATTTTTTGAACTAATTGCCTGTAAAAGTTTTTCGTGAATTTGAGCGCTAGTTACTAAATCTACCGACTTTAGCACTGAATCATCACCGATTCTTTCAAATAATGCCCAAAAAGCACGTAATAGTTGATCGAGAAGTACATTACCAACTCTAGAAAATAAGAGGTTGTGAAACTCTTTATCTTCATCAATGAAGTTTTCTTCTAATGAAGCGAGTACCTTCATTCTTTCCACTAAATCTCTCATTTTCATGAGGTCTTTAATCTTCAAGCTTTCAATTGCCATTTCTAAAAAGCCCAGTTCTACCGTAGAGCGAACTTCCAATAAATCAGAAAGTAATCCCGGTTCTATCTTTAGTAAGACTGTCCAACCGTCTACAATTGACCCACTTACGTCTGGTGTCTGAACATATCTACCACTTCCTTTTGTTGAAGAAATAATTCCATTAGCTTCAAAGCCTTTGAGAATTTCTCTTACTGCAGGTCTGCTAATACCTAATTTCCCCGCAAACTTCTTCTCAGTTGGTAAGCGTTTACCACCACTGCGTACAATGATATCCATTACCTGCATTTGCTGCTCTTCTTTTGAATCCACTTACCAATACATCCTTTGTGAATAAATTTTCAGAACCTTCGCTATATATATATAATATGTCAGACATATTGTCAATATGACAGACAACTTTTTAATAATTACTTCGATATTATCCTAATCAAAAGTTGACGATTTTTGGTGTCAAAAGCAATGCGCACCATACTTGATTACTTGGAAAATGACGAATTTCAGTTTATTCAACAGTGCCTATTTCTCGGTTTTTTATTTATTATTCACA
>DAHXKW010000165.1 GCA_027366195.1 Alphaproteobacteria bacterium
CATTAAGGGGTTTGCGATGGATATCAATTTGGTACATTGCGATCCAGGAGAAAGGAAATTAGCGGAGATGAAAGCGGAAGAAAGATGCCATTATGTTGGTGCTGTATCCAATCAGTTTATGGGGATGTGGTATAGTTCTGACACCCATGCGTATTGTTGTTATCCCTCTAAATTGATTATGCATTTGCAAATTGAAGCACGAAAACAGTTAGGTAAAACATTTGGGACGCCGGCAAAGCCTGATTGTGGTGGACTATCTATCGAAGAAGTTGGCCGGATTGATTTTAATAAAATGGATTTAACGCCTATTGTGGAGGATATTCTTAAAAAAGCCAAAAATAACCAGCCAAATATTGATTTGGAGAAAACCAGGGAACGTATGCAGCAAAAAATGCGCCACCTGAACATCTCCCCACCTAAGGATTTTTCAGGAGGATATGCGGGGCCGGTTTAGGCAGATATAATACGTCATTTAAAGCAATACCCTGATTGACCTAAGGTTATAGTTGTGCAAATTTAGTTTTAGATCGTAAATTTGCACAAATCGATGTATATCCCCCCGTGTGACAAAGGGAACGGGACTTTTAATGACGTAGATATGCTTGTTAACTGAATTTTTACTAATTCCTACTTATTATAATTGCAAATGATATTATAACGTTGAAGTGTGTTTTTGATATTTCTGCTAATCCTTGTTTTTGGAGCAGATGGGAACCAACAATCAAAAGCGGCAGCAATCTCTGCGACTGCCGCTGTTGCCTCCGCTGGTGCTGAAGAAAAACCGAGTTATGACCTAAATACTTATCAAACAACTGGGGCACTAAGTTTATTTAAAAAAGATGTTTTTGGTGATTCTTGGCAATATCACGTATTGGAAGATTTGAATGATTCAAAAACTTATAAAGCAATAGCAGGAAAAGTTTTTAATAACCAACCAGAAGAAAATGCTAAAGTTGTGGCCTCAGCGGTTCAATTCGTGGCTCAAGGGATGTCTAGTATCCCTGATGTGTTTTTACGATTTTCAGGTTCGAATGTATCTATGTCCAGGATGATTGTCCTATTTGAAGACACGTCAGGAGGGAGGCAAGTAAGAAGTTTTCCTTTATCTCAAAAGCTTATAATATCAGGCAAGAAAGTTAGGGAAGGTCAAGATTTAGATCCGAAAGGTCAGTATTTTTTTGTGGGAGAGATACAACCACAAATACGAGAGCTTTTTTCAAAATTTGGGATAACGCTGTATCTATTAAAACAGATAGAGACGGATCAAGCCCTTATCTTTCATTTACTACATTTGCCATCTGAGTTTTTTCTTGCAGTAAAAGCGCAAATAAGTGGAAAAATGAGCATTAAAGGTATTTTAATAGATACTTTGACCTATTTTGATCCATGTACGTGGTGTTCTGCTTTGTTTAAAATAAAAGGGGTCAGAGACGGAATCGCAGGGGCAGTAAAAAGTGGATTGGGAAGAGTAGGATTGTCTTATGATTCAAGCGATTTTAAACTCGCTTTTAATTTTATAGCGGCGCAAGGATGTGGGTTTAGACCAGCAGGTACTTTTTCTGGTGATGGTTCTCCTGTATTTTTGTCAACTTATAAGGTTTTCGATTATAATGATTAAAGGTGTATTTCTTAAGGAGGTGTTTCCATGTTGTTGTTAAACTTATTAATAGCCAGTGCTCCAATCATGTCTGAGGAACAAATTTATCGCGCAGCTAATGAATCCTTTGGTACAAGCTTTAAAAGTTTTGAAGAAATGGACAAAGAAAATCCGGTTGTTTTTTCAGCACTTGCACAAGAAATGTCTGATCCACAAAAAATAGCTTATTTGAATATTCTTGGTGCGAATAGAGGTTGTGTAGAATGTCAAGCTTATTTGGCAGCACTGTTAAAGCGACCATTGGAAGCGCCACAAACATCTGCCCTAACTCATTGTTTGCGGCAGTAATTTTGGCACCACATAGTTCCAAATTTTGTTAAATGATTTACAATAATGGGT
>DAHXKW010000011.1 GCA_027366195.1 Alphaproteobacteria bacterium
ATAATAATAATAATAATAATAATAATAATAATAATAATAATAATAATAATAATTTGAGATCTAGAGAATAATGATAACTAAATAATCTGACCCATAGGAGAGACCAATCAGCTATCACCAGTGGTGGACCGTATGATTGTGGGAACTGCAAGGAAGCAGACCATTTCATAACTCGCTGAAGCTGCAGGAGCAGGCGTGACTTGTACACAGTGAAAAACCCCACAAGCGGGGAAATGCCTGAATTGCGGGGAGGGGGCAGGGGATACTGAAAAGTGCCATTTACAGCCTGGCCAGCGTAGGTTAAAAACAAGAACAGTCTCTAAAGCAGGAGTCAAGCAATCCTGCATCCTCTATTCCACGCCACGTACCCAAACCACTAAGCCACGTTGGGACTTAATTTTTGGTTAAAATTTATGATCATGTATCTACAGATATTTAGCTTGTATAGTGTCAAATGAATTCATAGAGTACACCATTCTGCTTTCTTCTGATAATTTGAAAATTTTAATGGTTTTTTTAACCCTATTCTTGCAGGCCAAATAAAAGACATCGTTCCGTCTTCTTTTATTACCCCCTTTATCCCCCAAAATTAGTAAAAGAAGACAGAACGGTGTCCTTTATAAAAAAATTCCGAAAACCGTAAAATTTTGACGGAGTAATATAAGAAGGCGGAGCGGTGTCCTCTGAAAACCAATTTGAAAATATCCAGTCTTACGTAACGAATATGTATAAGAAAAATATTTATTTTACTCTCTGAAAATTTTATTAAATGTCACTGTGACATTCTCTGCAATGCCACAAGACTCCAAGGCAAGATTATCAATGGTATTCGAATAGAGAGGTGGTACGTAGTCACATGTGCCCGCCGGTAGCAACAAAAAGCAACAAGATGCGCAGTGGAAGAACACGTTCACCCGATATCTTTGGGCAATATATGTCATCACCAAGAAGTCATCTATCTCTGTGAGCACTATGTCTCCACAAAACACAAAGATACGTCCTTGTGACATTATAGTACTACGATTGCTATCCATGTGTCTCAAGGACGACCGTCTTAATAAAGGAAAGGAACGGTTATTTTGGGAAAATAACGGAAAACTAATTAAAAGAAGACAGAATGGTGTCTTTTATGGCCCTTTTTTCTAAGCCCTTTTTTCTATGTTTAGTAAAAGAAGGCGTAATGGTGTTGTCTGCAATACTAGGGTTAAAATAATTTGTAGAGTACACTGTTCCGTTTTCTCCTGATAATTTGAAAACTTGCATGGCTTTTGAAAATATTTTGTAGAGGATACCATTCCGCCTTCTTTTAATAATCTTTGGGTGAAAACATGGTTCATAAAGGAAGGCGGAACGGTGTCTTTTAGAATACCTCCAAGAAGTGGGTTAATGACCAAAATAATGGGGCTTTGGATTTCTACTTACCATTTCCTTTTTAATACCAAGAAGCACATTTTAATGAGAGAAAATTGGTACAAAAAGTTTTGGTATTAACATCAACTTTCACGGGTCTGAGAAAAACATCATTTTGCAACACGGTCCTATTAGACGCACAAATTCCAGAGTGGACGGCGAATGAACCTGCATGACTGTGCGAAAACAGGTAACTATCTAGCCCCAGAAACTCAGTATAGAATTACAAGTACCAACCATCATCAGCAAATTACCTAAAAAATGAAGCAACAGCAAGAGCCAACCCTTCACTTGAAAAGCTCACTTTTTGGACTGCCGAGTGATCCAACCAAAACCAGCAGATGATATAAGTCTATTGAGAAATGCGCCCCAAGGTCATGACAAGGAACATAGAAAGTATGATGCTTTGATGTTTTAACATTGTTATGCTATGATGTTTGAATGCTTTGACCTTTTTTAAAAATAGATGGGTTTGCGGTTGTGAAAG
>DAHXKW010000033.1 GCA_027366195.1 Alphaproteobacteria bacterium
TCTAGAATCATTATGAATTTATATGCTAAAGTGTGGCATCAAATTTAAATTGAGTTATTTTATCGTGAATAAATCAGAACTTACCGCTGCTTTAGCCGAGAAAACAGGTTTTATCCAAAAAGACATTGGGAAAATGCTAGAAGCCTTTATGCAAACAGTTGAAACAACACTTAAAAAAGGAAATGACATTACTCTTGTTGGCTTTGGTACATTTAAAGTAAGCAGTAGAGCCGCCCGTATGGGACGTAATCCTAAAACGGGAGCATCACTTCAGATTAAAGCATCTAAAGTACCACAATTCAAAGCGGGTAAAGCTTTAAAAGAAGCTATTGCATAAACAAATGACACATCATCTGGAATTAGCAACTCACTTTCTCGTTACTGATCAGATGCGTTTTGAACATTGGATCACATCACTGGATTTGTCTTCTATTTGTCGTTCAATAGATGAGTACTTTGATACATATCATTTGTCTTTCTATAAGCGTGGTATATTCATTAAACTCATCAACAAAAACACCTTAGAAATTGATTGTACTATTCACAATCCCAGTGGTAAGGACACAGACCAAGATCAACAAACACAATGTTACCGCTTCCCTGTTCCCTTTGATTCTACGCAAATGTCTCAATTCAATGAGTGCTTAACTCGCACACAACTTAAAAAACCACATCCTTTCTTTTTTGCACATTTCTTAAATACAAACCATTTGCAGTCTTTTACAACAATAGATCAAACAAGAAAGGTATATAAAACTAAGGATCTACCCTTTATTAACATTCTTGTAGATGAGCTATCTCTGCTCGGTACATTTGTTACATTTGAATTAAGCAGTAACGTAGACCTTGATACAATAGACAACATTAAATCTGATATTGAACACTTAACAAAAACACTTTTCCTCTCCCCTTATAATGGCAATTATGTTGATTTTGCCCTCCAGGCAACAGAAATAACGCCGAATCCAATCGATTCTAAAGACTTGAGTGCTGTAAATCAGTAAATCTAAAAATAAATGAATTAAACAGGCGTGCTAATTTTTCAAAACTGCTTCTAGCGCTTTTATTGCTGCAGCGTGTTTATCTGGTGCCATTGCCTTAATATTGTGTAACTTCCACTGAATAGCGGGATAGTTCTGAAAATTTTCAGCATCAATAACAGCCCATTGAGGCGCTCCCTTTTTAAAAGACAATAGAAATACTTTATCATTCTCAGTCAAAGCGGCATTAATGGCAGCAATAAGTGTTAAACGGACTTCTAATAAATCAGCTAAACACACAGGCTCATCGCTCATCCCTTCAAAATTATTTACATACGAAGCTTCAATATCCTGTGGTCGTGGATTCAGAAGTTCCGCAATAGGCCGATTATGACTCAACAGATAAAACAAGAATGCTTTTTTGAATTGCTCATTAATAATTGGATTTTGTTTGAAAAATAAATACATATCAAACAAATCACGGGGATGTTGTCTGTCAAGAGCGGCACAAATTTTACCACCATACAAGTCATATTCTGATAAAACAGTCATTTTTACAAAACGACCAAATATCTTCTGGGCCTGTATACATAACTCTTTCCTTTCTGGTAGAAAAAGAGCACCTCGGATAATTATATTGACTTCTATCTTGATTTGTACACGGTTTGTAAAGCATATTAACTGACGTATCTGGCCAAGAGGCATAGTTTGCACTTCTTGCATTTTAACCGTTAAAAATCTTTTCTGGATCCGCATAGCAAGATCATGTAACAATTGATGAATATTGGCGAGCGCGTCCTCTCGTGGTTGCAATGGTAAATACACTAAGTCTATATCAACAGATAAACGCGGCATGTTCTGTACAAACAGATTAATAGCCGTACCACCTTTTAAAGCAAATTCTGAATAAGAAGCAATAAATGGTAAAACATCGAGTAACAATGCAACCTGTTCTTTAAAATGGTGTGTATTGGGCATCGAACCACTCACGAGGTAATGTTATCTGATAGTGTTGATCTAATTTACCATGAACAAGGTATCGCCTCCCCTGCCCTAAATTAATCTTTCGCTCATCTAGGTTCTCAAACCAAGCGTGATTATATTTTCTTGCTAAAAATAAAAACAATCGTTTGGTTTTAACAGACGTGCATTGTTCCAGTAAATCCTGAACAACAGAAGGACGTAAACTTGTTAAACTTGCCATCAAATGAGACAATTCTTCTAGATCTTGCTGTTCTGGCGCTAAATAACAAGCTTCTAAAATAGCCTGCTCTGGAGAAGAAATAGGCACCTCTATATCCTGAATATCTTGCTTATGGTAATCAATGCTTTTGAAAAAGGAAGTTCGTATTACCGTAAATTTTTGGTCTTTGGCTACCTTTATAAACCACTTGGGAATGATTTGGTTTCTAGCACAAAATAAAAAAATAGGTCTCGATATCATTGTTACATTATGGCCAAATCCTTGTAGTTCGAGTGCAGACCGTCCACCTATACGTATGGAAGAGTATGTTGTTATATTTTGAGAAAGAGCCCACAGTCCTCCCATGATGCCAACAGTAGCGCCTTTGCGTTTGAAAGCACCTTCCCCTATCCTTTCAAACCATCCTGTATTAATATACTTTTGCATTAAAGATAACGAATACCCCTGTTCCTTAAGCCAATCACTAGTCAAAACAGCATTTGGTGGAAATAAAAGGAGCAAGTTGTTTATTTTTGTCAATAATCTATTACTTTATGTGCTTCCACAATGACAATTGTAAACAAAAGCTGCAACAAAATCCAAATATATATTTGCAATTTGGATTATAGCTAACCCAGTCTTAAATAGTTATGTAATTGTGAATCAGGACTTCAGATTCATCAAAGATGCGCTGCACATTATGATACAAATCGCAAAAGTACTGCCTCAAAAATACAGACTATTTGCAAAACATGTTGTTAACGCAACATAACATCATAATTACGCACAGAAGAACAGTTAAATATACTGACCTTTGGCATATTTCCAAAACAACTATGTACACCACTCCCTACGAACGGATGTACAACCAGAATCCCCCCTTAGAAACAAATCAGCTAAAAGTAATACAGCCACCACCTTTAACGAAACTAAACACTTTATCGAAAACCAAACATCGATGCCCATTATACACTATGTCAGCCCTATATAGCGAAAGACGGTATAAAAGCACTCAGCTGTTTCTAAAGTACGACAATATTTTCCTGACGAGATTTACCCCACCTCAATAACCAGCTTTCACTCAGCAAAAGTAATTTAGTCGAGCAAGCCTTTGCAAAGGATGAGTGAATGTCAAAATTTAACGTAAAAACAAGGCCGTATCATGTTTCAAAGGCATTATTAATACTCAACATAGCTCGTCAGTTTGTACATCAATGTGCTGATTTTGATTTTATACGAAAAACATTTAATTTCGTAAAATCGCTTTTCGCAAATATCGTTACGACTTACCGTAAATCAGTAAAAACGGCTCGTTTCTCTCAAACGCTTAAAGCATTTAATATTTTCTACTTTTCTTAATTTTCTTACAAATGACAATGAGGAGATACGGGAAAAGAAAGTATCTCTACCGTACTGCCACACACATCATACTATACCATTAGATATAGTATGATATCATACTATATTATTGTAACCGTTCACCTGGTATGGTAAAAAGTTTTTCTAGATCTTGAAAGATTTGCATAATTGTATTATGTGGTGTAGATTTTAGAAAAAGTTAATAAAAATTCGAATGAATATTACGCAAAAAGAGTATCAATTATTGAGGGA
>DAHXKW010000161.1 GCA_027366195.1 Alphaproteobacteria bacterium
TCCCACAACGATATTGATAGTAATGAAGATTCTTCTCTTGGGGCAATCACCTTAATCAAGGGATTTGCTCATTTGACAAAATTAACTTCTCTTGATCTATCCTTTAATAATATAGGTCTTAGTGATTCTCTTGGAACAACAGCCTTAGGGCAAAGTTTGTCTCATTTAAGACACCTCACATTTCTTAATCTTGCTTCTAATGCTATAGGCTATACAGATGCTCTTGGAACCATAGCTTTAGGGCGGGGATTAACCAATTTAAGTTCTCTTGTGTATTTAGATCTTTCTGACAATGTAATTGGTTTTTACGGTTCAAATGGTTTGGAAACTATTATGGCTGCACTTTATACTTTAGATCGCATGAAAACATTTAGGTTTCTTCCAAATAATGTCACAAATGAAAATATTATAGAAATCAACAAAGCATTAGAGCACACATTAGCAACACCTCTTTCATCTGTTATAGCTACACCTGAGGAGGCAGAGATGTACTGTGAAAGTTTATCTTCTTCGGCACAAACCTGTGATTTGTCATATAAACTGCCGGATGCAAGCGTATCAACAATAGAAGCTTTGATGCAATGTTTGAAATTAAAAAAATCTCTCACATCACTTAACCTATCCCATAATGGAATAGGAGCAAGGGGGTCTTCTGAAATAGTGGCATTAAGTGAAGGATTATCTCATATGAGACACTTAACTTTGCTTGACTTTTCTCATAACAATTTAGAAATGCAGGACTCAACTGGAACAGTGGCTTTAGGCCATGCACTATCATATCTTTCTGAACTTGTTTTTTTAAATCTTTCAAATACTGCCATTGGATCTACTGATTCTTTTGGAACAATAGCTTTAGGAAGAGGGTTCTCCAATCTTCCGCAACTTACTTTTCTTGATCTTTCAGTAAATTTGATAGGACTAAAAAATTCAAAGGGTGTGGTCGCATTAGGTGAGGGATTGTCTCATCTAGTACACCTTACGTCACTGAATCTTTCTGATAATCCAATAGGTATCATCGATTCAAATGGGACAATAGCATTAGGTGCTGCCCTGACTCATCTTGTCAGTCTTACTTCTCTAGATTTGTCATCCAGTTGGATCGACCTAAAGGATTCAAAAGGAATGATAGCATTAAGTAATGGGTTCTCTCATCTTGTTGGTCTTATTTCTCTCGATCTGTTTCACAATTGCATAGGTTTTAAGGATTCAAATGGAACCATGGCGTTAGCAAAAGGACTTAGTTTTATGAAAAATCTTGAAACGTTGAGTTTAACTGGCAACCAAATTGGATCAACGGGGTCAGAAGGGGCTTTGGCTTTAACTTCTGTTCTGCTGAACGAGACACTTTTACCTCATATCAAGTTAGAAGACGTCGGGATGCAAAGTGTAGCAAACGTTTGGACAGATTTTGCTCAGACTCTTCAGCAAAAACATACTCGATTCATAATGGATGCATGTCAAACCAGTCGATGTTTTGGTGGTGGTATATCAACGGATCAAGGAAGCACGTCAATGTCATCACGACAATTAGCTTTTTCTCCATATCCAACTTCCGATGTTGAGGTGTTTGGAGATGGTGTGAGAAATAATGATCTTGCTGCACATCAAAACAACCGTATTGGCATGAGTCTTGCTTTACCAGAAGCTCATGTGCTTACATCCAGTGCATCATATCCAGCTTTCCCTTTTAGTTCAGTAAAGCAGAATTTGTTGTCTGCCTATGAAGCTTTTCAAGCAGTATCACAAAATCCTGATATCCAGATGGTCAGCTATGTTTGGGCAGCGTCTCAGCTTGCTGCTTACACAGCTGCTCAAACCTGGCCTTTACTTGCTGGATATCTTGCTGTTGCAGTTTAAGCTGAAATATAAGACTACAACTACAAACGAGATATTTTATTGACGTTACATAATACATGTTTCGTTGTTTGGTGTAATCCCCTATGATAAGAACAGTTCTCGAAGAATACGTTTTGCTTATGATAATTTTTCCATTTTTATCTATATTTCTTCTTTTTTCTAAATCGTCGTCAGAATCCAATCGGCTTTGTTCCCTAATCAATTTTGGTTCTATGAATGATGTCTTGGGATACTATGAAAACATCGATACCAAAAAGAAAATTCCCATAACCAGAGCAGACGTTGTACAACATCTCAGAACAACGGGGCTGGATGTTTCTGTTCCACAACCAGTATCGCAACTTAAAATACTCGAAACAAAAACAACAGCTTTTCTTGTAGTGCTTCAGTATGTTTTACAGTTGGCAAAAAAAGCGCCAGCAGATCAAGAACTTGAAAATCGTATCAAAGCAACTAAAGATCGGTTAATTTTTGGACATTTCTTAAATAAACAAGTTACTCCTAAACTTAATGTTGCTCAGATCAAGCAGGAGGCTCTCAACGAAGTTAAGGAAAAATATAAACACGAATACGGCTACGATGTTTTTGTTGTAGCAACAAATTCAATGGACAAGGCAAAAGAGGTACGCCAAAGAATTCAAAAACTCCATAATGAACATCCTTCAACACTTGTCAGTGATTTAGAAAGTTTAGCTCAAGAATTCCATAAAGATATCGAGCTTCAAAAACTCAAAGTTCCCGTTATTGCTATTACCAAACAAACAAATGGCTGGCTACTACCACGGCACGCTTTGCAGCGCCAGACACAAAGTAATGATCTGGTATTTTTAATCAGAGAAATGCTGGATAAATTATTTGGACCAGAGGCGACCAATCAAATTGTTGATACGCCAGAACATCCTTTGAAGCAAAGCAAGCTTGTATCGCATATTTTTGAAATGGATAATTATTTTCTGGTAATTTATGTGCTTGATAGCAAACCCGTTGAACAATTACCAAAACTCCTTGAACTTTTAGGGCAATCATTATTACAGCAAAAATTACTAAAAAAACAAAAAGAAACTGAGCGCACAGTTCTAAAAGAAATTGCCACAAAAAACAAACATGCGATGATCCTTATTGATGAACATGATAAGGAAGCCCCTATTCCAGAAACTATCATAGATACCTTGATACAACAGTAATTTAAGTACGAAAGGATTGCAGATGTCCATTTTCCCTTTGTTAGTCTATTCACCTTTATATTCATCGTTTCTTGATGTTTTGCTGCTACCATTGAGTAAATTGAGAAAAAAATAGGAGAATAATAATGCGTTTTTCGATAGGTACTGATGATTTTAGAAAACTGAGAACAATAAAGAGTGAAACAGGGCAACTTTGTTTCTATTGTGACAAATCTTTATTGATTAAAGATATTATTGATGATGGTTCTGAGGTTATCGTTTTACCACGTCCAAGACGATTTGGAAAAACGCTTAACCTCTCCATGCTCAAATACTTTTTTGATAGTACAGAAGACAACACAGCATTATTTTCTGACCTTAAAATTGCTGAGCATAAAAACATTATGGAGCAATGGCAAGGAAAGTACCCGGTTGTTTTTATTAGTTTTAAATCTCTTCGGAGTAAAAATTTTGAAGAATTTAAAAAGAAATTAAAAGTTTCTATACGTGATTGTTATCAGAATTTTGAGTATTTAAAAACATCACCGCAATTAACGGAATTGGGTAAAAATCAAATCAAGCCCTATTTTTCATCAAACTTTGATGATGTGCAATTTGATAATGCACTCAAATACCTGACAGAAGCACTTGAAAAACATCATGGTCAAAAAACTATGATTCTAATTGACGAATACGACACACCACTTCAGGATGCTTATGTAAAAGGGTTCTTCAAAGATGCTATTGAACCATTTAGGAATATGTTGGGAGAAGTTTTGAAAGGAAACGAGTCCATTTATAAGGGCATTATTACAGGAATTACGCGCATTGCTAAGGAAAGCTTGTTTTCTGGTGTTAATAACCTACAGGTATACGATATTACAGATAATAGGTACGCAGAATATTTTGGTTTTACAGAAGAGGATATTAAATTAGTCTGTGAACCTGCACATCTTAGTGATCTCAGGGAATGGTATAATGGTTATACATTTGGCGATAATCTCACTATTTATAACCCTTGGTCTGTTTTAAATTTTTTGAGTAAAAACTATAAGTTTTCACCTTATTGGATTAATGCCTCTAGCAATGACATTATCAAAGATAGTTTGACCGTCGATAAACTTGCCGATGTTAAAGCACTTATTGATGGCCAAAGTCTTACTGTAGAAATTGAACCATTTACGGTTATGGACAATCTTAGAACGAATCCTAATTCTTTTTGGAATTTATGTTTTATGGCCGGGTTCCTGACGTGGGATAAAGATAAAAACTTGCGTATCCCCAATAAGGAAATCCAATACTTCTTTGAAAAAATTGTATTGCAATGGTTTGGGGGAGGGGAAGAACATGATTATTTCAAAGAATTTCTTGATGCCTTATTGGGTGGTGATGGAGATGGTGTTCAAAGTATTTTATCTAAAATTGTAGATGAAGCATTCAGTTTTATGGATGTAACGAAGAAGAAACAAGAATCCTTTTATCATGGATTATTGTTGGGTATTACGTTAAGTTTGAAGAAACGTTACAAAGTAAAATCGAACCGAGAATCTGGGTATGGCTTATATGACATTGCGTTATTTCCCAAGGATCTGAAGAAAGATCCAGGGGTTATTATTGAGATTAAGATCAAGGGATCTGCTGACGATGCTGTAGAACAGATACAAACCCAAAGATATACGACAGATTTAAAGGAAGAAGGTTGCCAAATAATTTATTCTTACGGTATGGTTTTTGATAAGAAAAAAATTAGCACAAAGATGATTGTGGAACGATTAAGTCATTGACTTTATTATCATATTTTAAAGTTTGATAAGATAACTTATGTAAAATATTTGCAATCTTACAACAACTCAGGCTTTTTTACTGTATCGTCCAGATAATAATCTGCGCTGTCTTATAGCTTCATCCTGTTTGGTATTTATCTCCTCTAATCTGGATTTTGCTTCTTCATGTCCCTGTTCAGCGGCTTTCTTGTACCATTCCGTAGCTATTGTATTGTTTTGATCGATGCATCGCCCATGTTCATAGATCCACCCGAGCCAAAATTTTGCATTTGCATCATCCGCTTCATTTGCTGATGCTTCATAATATGATTTTACTGCATCTCCTTTAGTAGTTTCATTCAGACGAGCATGTGCATACCATGCTTCAGCCTGTTCCAAGTTTCTTGGCACTCCCCGACCCGTTTCATATATCAATCCAAGCGCAAGTTGTGCACCGGGATCATTTTGCTCCGCTGCTTGCGTATATAACTCAAGTGCTTTTTTGAAATCTTGCAAAACACCTTTCCCGGTTTCATACATCCAACCCAGATTAAATTGAGCATACGTATTACCTCGCGCAGCAGATTTAGCGTACCAATCAATGGCTTGTAAAAAATTTTTGGTAACTCCTCGCCCAGTTTCATACAACCAACCGAGATTGTTCTGTGCTTCAGCATGATTTTTTATGGCAGCTTCTTGAAACCATTTTTTTGCCTTTGCATAATCACCATCATGCATATACGACATTCCATAATCAAATAAAACATTGACATTACCATATTTATCTACTACTTTTCCAACAAATAAATCCATATCGCGTATTCCATTATCATTATCAGAATTCTGCCGCCTTACTGCTGTAAATAATTCCAGAGTTCTTTCAACACGTCCCGTCATGATAAGTCGTGCAATACTGTGTAATGAGCAAGAACCTGGAGGGGACCAAGAAAGACTTCCCTCAGATTCATTCATATTCGCTTTTTCTTTTTTACAACTAACATCTTCTTTATGATCATCGCCACCGTCTTGTGTCTTTGCGAGACCACCTTTCATTTCCGACTGTATCATTGCTAAGAACCTTGATTCACGTCCATATATTCGCTCCATTTTATTGCCTGCGATTTCTGGAGGTTCTAATTCTTGATTAAATTCACATATAAGCGTATTAAGGTTTGGCAGTCGAAGTCTAATACGCCTTAATCGTTGGCAATTTGAAACAGTAAGCTGTCTTAAAAAAGGTAAATGCAAGTTTTTATCGGTTATCGACTCCAAAGGATTATCGCTGATATTAAGCGTTACTATGTTTTTTGACAAATATCCTAAATGTTCAGTTCGCAGATTACAATTTACCAACTCTAACATAGTTAATTGTTCAGTTTTTAATCCATATTGCAATTGAGAAACACTTTCTCGACAATGGAAAAGCAATAAAGCTCTTATAGTCCTATGCCTAAGAGCTCCCAACAAAGCAGCAATAGCATCCTCAGGTAGTTCTCGACCATCTATAAAAAAACAATCATTAAAAAACTCAACAACTCCTCGAGTAGGCACAGTAAGGCCTGATTGAGATTCTTTGTAAATAACATGCTTGATAGCCTGTAAAGCATCTTTTTTTCTTGTTCTTATTTTCTCGTAATATTCGCAAATACGTGGTAAGTAATTTCTTAACAAATCTTGGTGTGTAAGGTTCATTTTTTTTCTTAACAATAGTTGAATACCTTGTAAACAAGCCAGTACGCGAAAACTTTCTATTTCTTTGTCTTGAATAGAACGTGAAAATACTGTGCGATGCTTGGCTATTTCTGTCTGCCATGTATGAACAATTTGATAGGGATCCACAGTTAATAATTTATCGCGCACACTTGGGTAAATGGGTCTATCCATTTGATGCTGAAAACAGAATAAAATACTTATAATTCCTGCAAGATTTCCACGTCCTTCATAACAATTAACAACTGGCGGCCGTAAAGCCATTTCGTGATCAATAGAAATCAATTGACCATTTTCATTAACCACGTAATTTTCAGCTTTAGCATCTCCCAAATTGAGAAGCAATGTCATTATAAAGTGCCAACTATAATTTTCAAAGGGTATTTCAAAACGTATTCTACTGGATAAAATATCAGCTAAAGTTCTATCCCCAACTTTGGGACTAACTTGATATGTCTTTCCTCTGTTGCTGTTAGTAGTAGAAATTTCAATTAATGTTGTTGGTGCTATTAAATCACTACATCCCAATAACCTATATAAGGAACGGCAAATAAATTCATTTTCAGGATGTTCTTCATCTTGATCCTGTTCAAGTGGTTTAAAGAAAAAACCATCTTTTTCGAATACTCCATGCCATGAAGAGCTTTGAGTACGCGCAACTCTTTGAGTAAAAAAATCGTTTACCACACTGTACTGTGTTTTATCTACCAGCATCTTGATTGTTAAACCAACTCCAGCATGAAAAGGCTTTGTAAACATACTACGCAAATCACCGAGCCATGCTTCACTTGCAGTTAAAAACAATAAAAGAAACATACGTCCTCCTCAAGACATGTGCGTAACCAAATACCAAAAATAGTTTACAATGAACGGTTAAAGTATTTTAAGATTGTTATTTTTATGAAATTATAATAGATTTAAGCTGATTTGTGATTCTTGTTATATGCTCTGATCGTCGCACCAAGAAAATCTTTGCTCTTGCCAATGCTTCTTTGTAAAAAGTACGTGCTTTTATTTCATATTGTTCACATTCAAGGGCATTTTGTTTGTCTCTGCTTCTCTTTTGATACAAATCACCTAGATATTCAAGACAACGATAACTTTCAGCATGTTGTTTCTTTTCTAAAATATTCAAACTTTGATTAAGATATTTTTCTGCTTGAATATAATCTTTTTTAAATACACATAAATAGCCATAGTCACGCAAAATAATAGCATATTCAGAATGTTGTGTACCAAATTGTTTTTCACAAACATGAAGGCAATCTTTCAGTAGAATCTCTGCTTGTTGGAAATTTCTTAAATGGATAAACGTATTGGCTAGTGCTTGCAAGATAAAGACATATCGTTTTCGATGCTGTTTATAATGTTTCTGATGCGCAATAAGACTTTGTTGAAGTAAAGTGTAAGCATTTTGATCTCGATGTATATCACAGTATAATCGTCCCAAGTATGCAGAACACCATTCAGTTAAAATATGATTTACCCCATATAACTGTTTGAAAATTTCAATACCTTCTAAAATTGAGTGTCTTGATTGTTCATACAAACCCAATAATCTATAAATTTCACCAAGATAAATCATACTCCAAGCAATTTTATCCTTATCTTTTGGTAGCTGTTTATTTAACGATGCGATTCCTGTTTCAAAAATGTTTTTTGCTTTTAGATACTGACCAGTAAAAATATAAAGTCTGCCTAAGCGTAAATTATTCCAAAGAATTTGAGGATTGTTTTTATCAATTTGATTAAGCAAATTCGAATTTTTATTAAACCAATATCTAGATTCTTCATATTCTCCAGAATACATATAAGATTCAGCAAGTAAAGTAATTGCTTTAGTAAGAAAGTTTTTTTTATTTTTATTTTGATTTGTCCAAAATTGTATGCTTTCTTTAAGAACTTTTTGTGCTTTTAAATATTCTCCTTTTTGGGAATAAACTTTACCTAAATAAAGACGGACCAGGGCTAATCCCTCTTCTCTGTCAGAGGTATGTTTTTTTTGGTACAAATCAATACATTTTTCTAACATTTCTTGTGCTTTATCGTGATCCATTAATTCATCTAAAACTGCACCAAAATAAACAAGTCCAGAAATGTAAAAATATAAATCATACTCTGGAATAACTGCCTTAGGAAAAGTAGAATTCTTTTCTAAAAATTGATACGATTTTGGGTAATCACCTACAAGAAAATAAATTTTTCCGATTAATAAATTTAATTTCCATTTGCAAGATTCTGGAATAATTTTATGTTTATATATTGATAACAAATGCATCAAGAAAAACGGTATTTCTTTCGAATTGTTCAATGCAAAAATGTTATGGTTGACATAATCGCAAAAAGAACCGACTAACTGATCAATATAGGCTTCTTGCTTCTTTATCCCAAATTGACCAATAAGGTACTGTAATATGACCTGTTGTACACTTTGATGAATCGCAAGGGTTGTTTTTTCAGATATTTTATCCGTATGACTTGATAGCAAAGAAGAGTGGCACATCTGTTGAACAAATATATTAACAGTTTTTGCATCATGATATTTTTTTAAGAAGTCCAACGAAATATCTCGATGATTGAGAAGACTTACTAACAATAGTAGCGGTAGGAATTCTTTATGTTTTTTAAGAATTTGATCAACAGTATTTGCGACAATTTGATACCGAATTTTACCGTTGTAATCAATTTCTTGAAAATAAGAAGCATTTGCCTGATTTGTATCCAATAGATTGAGATATTCTTCATACGAACTATTTGTATTTTTAATATAATAAGCAGCTGTAAATACATCTAGTGGGAAAGGAGGAATTTTTTCCAAGAAAATCTTTGTTGAATTTAGGTTGTTTATGGTTTGCCCTTGAATTTTCAAGAACAATTCTAACATTTCAGATGTTTTCAGTTCTGGTATTTCAATTACATATTCTTCCTGAATAAATTCATGATTGGCGATTCTATTATTTTTAGTTGTGATCAGAACCCGTCCTTGTCCCCACGTAGCTTTACTTGTTGGTAAAAATGTATAAATTGTTCCTAGAGAATCAACATTATCAAAAATTAAAAACCAATTTTTATATTGTTTTAATTTTCTTTTAATGAAAAACATCAATTTTGATTCGTATTTCCTTTGATTTTCTTCTTGTTTTATATAATTTAATTCAGTTTTTTCCTCTCTGGTTTCTGACAATGCATATGCAAGATTAGCAAAGGATTCAAGTATGGAGGTTTGATTGTCCGCTTGTATCTCCCAAACTACTGGAAAATGCTGAGTCATAGCATACTGGTGAGCAATTGTTGTTTTGCCAATGCCGCTAATTCCTACAAGCGTAACAATCTTAATATCAGATTTATTTTTTCTGAACGCATCGTGTATCTTTTCCAGAATTTTTTGTCGTTTCAAAATCTTTGTTTCTGTTATTAAATCAAGAGTTGAACACACCGCTGGTTTTTGTATAAAACAATCAAATTTAAATAAAGAAAATATCAACAAACTAGCTATTCCTACCATGAACAACCATAAAATAATATTGATGCGATAGTTCGGGAGTATAACTTTCTGAATTGGTATTACATTAGAACTTGTATCTTTGTCACAATTAGAAAATCGCAAATTAAACTCGGCCAAAATTTTTTCAATAAAAGGATCAGGAACTAGTTGCAAAAGAACATGGAAAAAAATCATATAATAGCTATTTCCTGTTTGAATTCTAATATTGATAGCTCCCTTCTTACGTGAGAAACAATGAATGTTTAATAGCTTCAAATCAGATTCTATTCGTTGTCTGAGTTCATTATCTTGGCACATAATTTTACAAGCGATATCGTGAGATTTTACATTTTGTTTGATTTTTTGTAGCGCTTTTTTAAATTCAAATGCCTCTATTAAATCAAAATAGTGCTGATGAATTATTCCAGAATTTGGTGAATTTTTTACAAACTCAATAACATTCGTACGCGAATTCTTACTCATTTTCTGCATAATATGGGTAATATGCGTATCTGCTGTTTTTTGCTTAATATCAAGAATTTGACTAATTTTCTTAGAGGCTTGATTCTCAAGCATACAGGCTAACACATCGATCTCTCGAGACGACAATTTATAATCTTTAAGCCACTGATTTTCGTCAATTTTTCTTAAAACCATAAAACACATTAAACAGATTTAAAAAAATAATTGTAAATCATTTAAACAGACTGTATCAATGAGTATAAATTATAAAAATTCAAATAAAATTTTTATGAGAAAAAATTCCCTAGGGAAAGTTTTTCATAATTTTTCTGAATATTTTCACCAGAATTTATGCTGCAAAAATGTACTTGCTTCGACATGAAGTGATTTTTTTACGAGGAGAGTAATCATGTTTGGATTATTAGCAACTTTTTTCATGACAACAGTTAGTGCTAGCAACAATGGGGATAACAAACCATCTGTGGTGGGAACAGCTACTGCCGCCACTACTTTTACAACTTGTATCCTTCTAGGGGGTTCAGCATCCACATGCGGATGGTTAAGTGGGATGAGTAGAGATGCAATTGAAGCTTATCTTGCGGAGAAAAAATAGGAAACTTACTAGCCCTAAAATTAAAGGAGAATAAAAAATGTTTGGATTATTAACGACTTTTTTGACAGCACCACTTTTTGCCAGTGAATCAAAAGAACAACGGTCTTACTTGAGCTCATTTGGTACTCCTATTTCTGCTACTGTTGGTTTGAGCTCGTGGGTTATATGTACTGCTATATCTACTAAGCCACCAATAGAATCCATGAAAGGACCTAAGGAAATTCAAGGAATACTCAACTTAATTAATAATGCTCCGTGTGTGGGTATTGCTACTATTGTTGCTGCTGAAATGAAAAGTATGTTTGAAAAAAAATAAATGTTTTATAATTAGGAGGTTAAAATGTTAAGTTTAATAAATTTAGCGGTTTGCTTTGCAAATCCAGTTGAAATACCACAAAGAAATTTATATGTTCCATCAGAGTTGGCGGGACAAGTACGCTTAGTTGTCAATGATAAAAAATTTACGATTCTTCATAACAGCGGAGAACAATTCCCAATCGAGTCATATAATGTACGAGGATTACCTAAAGATATGTCTAATGAACAAATATCTACGGCAGACTTGTATTTTAAATTAAGTATAGCTGGAAAAAATAGTTGTTTAGAAATCAATTCGAGATTGCGTGGTGGTGGAGAAAGATTGAAAAGTTTCTGGGAAAAATTGACAGGTCCTCATCCTGTATCAAGAGAAAGGTGGGAAAATTTTAAAATATGGTTGGCTGGACCTCACCCTATACTACGTGCTGTTTTTGACAACGCTCCCAAGGGAATACAAGTTGTAAAAAGTATAAAAAATTAACAATCCCTTGGTAAGTTTTTAAACAACCGACAGACCGTCGCGGGGTGGATATTGAACATACGCGCCATTTCAGCAGCAGTTTTACGACCAGAATTTACCGCATCCTTGATTTCTTGGCACTGAACTGACGTTAGCTTCGGTCTTCTTCCCCCTACCCTACCCTGTTTTCTGGCTTCAGCAAGACCTGCTTTGGTTCTTTCCCGAACCATGGCCCGTTCAAATTCAGCAAAAACGCCGAGCATATGCATTAAAGCACGGCCAGAGGGCGTCGTTGTATCTACATTTTCAGTGAGGGTATTTTTGCCCAACGCCCCGAAACGGTAAAAATTCAGAATATCAAACCAAAAAGTTCTCCCATTTTATTGAAGCGATCATGATTGCAAATGGAATTAATTGAACTAGTTTTTTGAACTCAAATCGACCATAAAAGTTGAACTGCTGCCATGCAACGGGAGAAATCTTCTTTATGATCTCAACGATTTTTGTATTATTCATTTTTTCAAATATCTCCAATAAATCAGATAAGAATCTCGCGTTATATAGGATTATGTTGTTTGCTAATAAACGTCCACACTCTATGCAGATTTGTTGTTCAAATTCTGTCCTTACCCTTAATTTTCCTCCATTCGCATAGGATATAGCACGTCTTAATTTGTGGTAAGATTCACCTCTATTTAAGGCTTTTTGTATGCTTTGTCTATAAACCGGCTCATCGATATATCGCGAAAAATGTATTGTTTGTATAAT
>DAHXKW010000045.1 GCA_027366195.1 Alphaproteobacteria bacterium
GGGGGTGTTGCGTACGGATATAGTTTAGGGTGTTGATTTGGTAGAATAGAGCAGGTTTTGGGGATGAGAGGAATAGACAATGAATCAACTTAAGATGGTCAGTTTAGAAATGTTAGTGCCCCAAGATCATCGTTATAGAAAGTTTAAACAAGTATGGGATTTTAAGTTTGCCGATCAGAAACTAAACAAGCTCAAGAAAGACAATCCCAATGAAGGTTATGGTTTGCCTGTACTATTTCGTTGTTTATTGTTGCAGTTTTTAGAAGATTTGAGCGATAGGGAGTTGGAAATATTTCTTCAGGAAAATACCGCAGCTAAATGGTTTTGTGGATTTGATCTGACAGATTCAACACCTGATCATACTGTGTTTACAAAAACACGGAAGCGTATTGGTACATATCTGATCTCACGGTTATTCGAACAACTTAAAGTGCAACTCAGAGCCAAAGGGTATATGAACGAGGTATTTACATTTGTAGATGCTTCACACCTGATTGCCAAAGCGGCCTTATGGGAAGAACGAGATAAAGTCATCCAACAAAAATATGAAACGCTCAATAATAGCAATATTTCAAAAGTATCTTCTGATAAAGATGCTAAAATTGGCTGTAAGGGTGGTAATAAGTTTTGGTACGGGTTTAAAAAGCATATCAGTGTAGATATGCAATCGGGAATGATTAACAAGGTGGCGATAACACCGGCAAATATAACAGATGCGCAAGGTTTCAAACATGTTTGTCCACAACAAGGTGCTGTATACGCTGATAAAGGCTATTGCACCAAGCCTGCTGTACTATCGGCAAAACGAAAAGGCATACACTTGTGTGCTATCAAGAAAAACAATATGAACGGTAAAAATCATGATTTAGATCGTTATTACACCCATATCAGATCACCTTATGAACGTGTCTTTTCCCATACAAATAAACGTGTTCGCTATAAAGGCATTGTCAAAAATCAGTTTGCTGCCTTTATGGAGGCTATGTGCTTTAACCTCAAACGAATGCTTGTCTTGGCAGAAATTACCATAGGATAATTGTATCTTGGTCTCCCAATTACTCGGCTTGATCACAAAAAACAGAAAAATCTATTGATCATCCTCTCAAAATCACCTTCTTACACTAGCCATATCTGACTCTCTAGAAAAATCATTCCATTTATTTAGTTCTCAACAAGCCCGTTATTCAAAGCTTAACGGCGAAGCTATGTAGTGGAGGAGGCGGGACGGGAGCTTCCGGCGTGGCCGATCGGGCGGGCCCCAGATCAGCGGAGCGCTATGCCAAAAATCACTATACTTTATAAATTTTTCTAATATTTTAAAGACAGTTTCTCAGGTGTCCCAGTATTAAATGCTTTAAAAACGGCAATGGATTCGATATGTTTTGTATGGGGGAACATGTCCATGACACCAGCCGCGTCAAGTGTATAACCATTTTGAGCCAGTGCTTTCGCATCTCTGGCTAGGGTGGCAGTGTCGCAGGAAATATAGATGATAAAGGGGATATTTAAAGCTATAATTAATTTCATGTTGGTACCCGTACGCGGCGGGTCAACAAGAAGTTTTGTATAGCTTTCTAAAGGCCAGGATGTGGTATTTTTAGACAGATCAGCTGTGAAGAATTTAGTGTTATTAATTTGATTAAGACGTGCATTGAGTTGCGCTTGTTTTACCATAACTTCAACACCCTCGACGCCTGTTACAAATCCAGCCTTTTGAGCAATGGGTAGGCTGAAATTTCCGATGCCGCAATATAGATCCAAAACATGATCAGAAGGGGTAAGCTCTAACAAATCCAAAGCTTGTTCGACCATCTGCTGATTTATAGCAGGATTGATTTGTGTAAAATCGGCGGGGTGAAAACGAAAGCAAAGATCTTGCAGTGTATAGGTTAAAAACTCTTGCCCATCTTTTGGATATATTTTTGCAATAGAAGATCGTCCATGCGTTTGGCTATAAAATTGGCAAGAGTGTATTTGGCAAAATTTTTCGATTTGCCTTTGATCTGA
The DNA here is from genome assembly GCA_027366195.1 of Alphaproteobacteria bacterium. GTDB lineage: Bacteria > Pseudomonadota > Alphaproteobacteria > DAHXKW01. The sequence goes on from DAHXKW010000045.1 coordinate 2,008, forward strand.
ATCGGTCAAAGGGGGCGAGTGATGCAGTATAAAAGCAGTACCTTCATTGCCTACAGCAATATCCAGAGATGAAATAGACAGAGATGAACTCAGATTGTTAAGTAATTGAGTTAAAGCGCGACAATCAACAGATTTGTCTAAAACCAGACACTGTTCGATAGGGGCGATTTTATGAGAGCGATATTGTTTAAACCCAATTTGCCGTTTTTGCCCATTTTGTGCAACGCTTAAACGTGCTTTATGTCGATAATGCCACAAGGGGCCTATTACTGGTTTTAAAATACGCTTGGGAACCAAGTTGGCTTGGTGTTTTAAATGTTCAAGTAGCGTATTTTGTTTAATACGGATTTGCTCATCATGGCTCATGTGTTGGAGTGTACATCCTCCGCAAACACCAAAATAAGGGCACAAAGGCGTTATGCGTTTATCAGAAGGATGACGTACTGAAATTGTTTTTGCTTCATCAAATTTTGCATGCGTGGCATAGGTTTCATAGGTAATTTCTTCACCCAAAAGTGCAAAGTCGACAAAGACAGTTTTCTTCCCTTCAGCTTTTATGATGCCGCGTCCCTCATGTGATAAGGCTGTTACCAAACATTTTTCCATACAGATGATTCGAATTCTAAAGTTTATTTTGTTGTTCCATTATATCTAACGTGCGGGTGTTTTTGTTGGGAGCTTATTTTTCCCCTTGTCTTGTTAAGTTTTCTAAATATTTTTATTATAGAAGTTTTATGATTGTGTTATATGGTGATAGATAAGTTAATTGAATTAATATTCATAAAATTGTCTGAAGTCTGGGTGCCTGGGGGAAATACATATAGAATTTGTGCAACGTTACTATCGCCAAGCTCGTAGATTGAGTGTGCGCTCCCAAGTGTTAAGAATGGTCCCGTACCAATATTACCATTAGTCCGATAATAAATAGTCGGGTTTGAATTATAAAACAATGTGGCGGCACTATCTCCCGTTATTTCCCCTGTAATCGTTGTATTTGTACCACCATCGATTTCGTTAAAAGATCTATCACAACCTGTTGAGATTTTTACAAGAGCGTATATATTTCCCGCATAATTGGGGAGGGTTGACGTTGTGACTAAAGCTATATCTGTACTATCTGATTGAATAAAATCAGAGATTGAATACTGCGTAGATGCTGGAAAAGGTGTGTTGCTACCGTTCCCAGAACTTTGATTGGATGAGAATGAAGGATACTGAGAATTAATATCGGATAAATTGTAACCAAACCATGTTGTGCCAATCTGGCTTAAATCAGAATTGTTATTGCCAGATAAAAAAACTGTTGTTCTATCAAATACTCTGTATGATATTAAATAAATATTATTATGATGTCTCCATTCATAAGATGATGAGCTCATATTTTTCTTTTTACTTCTTTTTATATCAATTATATCATTATTTAAAAAATTATGATGTCTCCAGTGTGAATCATAAGATGATGAGCTCATGTTTTTATTTTTATCTTTTTTGAAATTAATTGTATCATTATTTTAAAAATATTGCAAATTTTAACAATTAAAATAATCTGCTAAATTATCCTTGCCGCAGAGGTAAAGATCTAAAGCACCTTTCATTCTTGTCAGTCGACCCAAATCTATAGAATATTCAGCAATAAATTTAAAGTATTAATAAAAATTTAAATATATTACGCATTTTAACAAAACATGCTATAATAAAAATTAAGTATAAATAGTAATAATTTCTCATGACTTCCTGCACTCCTCCTGCCATTTATGCAGGATCAGATCAAACCATTTGTTTGAACAGAACGGTCATTTTAGGATCAGATTCTCCTGATTCAGACCTTAATTATTCTTGGACGCCAACGGATGGATTGTCGAGCTCATCAGATTCTATGCCCACCTTCACCCCACCAAGTGCTGGTACCTATATATTCACACTTGTCGCCACAAGAAGCGATAATTCTGATTGTTTTGCCAGCGATTCAGTGACAATCACAGTTGATACAACTGTTAGTGATCTTCAAATAACCGCTAGTCCGTCGGATGTGGTTTGTGCGGGGAATGTTGTAACGCTTACGGCTTCTGGTGCTGATCACTACTCTTGGTCTACAGGCGCAACGACTTCTGATATTCTCGTTTCAGATGCGGGTACGTATACCGTTACAGGTTATAGCCAAAATAATGCATGTTCTAGTGATGCCAGTATCACCATCACAGTTGATACCCCTGTGAGTAATCTTCAAATAGCAGTCAGTCCGTCGGATGTGATTTGTGTGGGGCAAATTGTAACGCTTACGGCTTCTGGAGCTGATCACTACACTTGGTCTACAGGTGCAACAACCTCTGATATCCAAGTTTCAGATGCGGGTACATATACCGTCACGGGTCATAGCCAGAACAACGCGTGCGCTGATACGACTTCTATTTCTATTACGGTTAGATCGCCCATTGCTGTTGACGGGGGATCGGATCAAACAATTTTTGTGGGGAGTGACGTCATTATAGGTGTAGGACCTGCTTTGTCTGATGTGACGTATACATGGTCACCAGCGGATGGCGTTAGTGATATTCACGCTTTCCCTACTTCGGTTTCACCTTTTTCAACAACAACTTATACTGTTTTTGCGCAGCGGACTGATGCTTATGATTGTATCTCCAGTGACCAGGTAACGGTAAACGTTTCATGCTATATGCGCTTGTCAGATGTGCAGATTATTAATAGTGACCTTAAGGGTAATCTAATAGCGAACACATCAGGAACAAAGATCGTTACGGCAACATATGGATCATCGGATCACGTAATCACTGTAGCAGGGGGTGGTACTTTCAGTATTAGTGATTTTAATTGGGGTAATGGGGGAGCATTAACCCTTACTGCCTACCAAAGCGACAATCCCAGCTGTTCGGATACGAAGCAATATGGTATTGGAACTCCAACAATAAGTGGTTTGGTTCAGCTTATTTTACAAGGATCGTTGTTTGGTTTCGAATTAGATATAGCTAATTTTACAGCGCAAACGTCGGATGTCACTATTTTATTTAGTGACTTTTGTGCTTTTGCTCAAGCTCAATCCGATGGGCAAGCTGCTGCGATATTAACAATTATCAACCAGTCGGACATGTTTGCAAGTGATGCTGTGATTTTAAATAGTCCCCAAAATGTTTTTGTTAACTGTTCGGGGCAATGTTTAAACATAAGGGGACAATCTGATGCGTTCACCTTCCAAATTTGTTCATTTACGTCTGATAGTCCTGCTATACAATATAGTGATAATAATCCTGCCAATACTATTTCCGATCACTCCGTAACTATCGTATCCGCTATGTATCAATCGCAGCTAACTTTTTCTGTTAATGAGGTATCTGGATCGAATTTGCCTGTAATTTTCCCTTCAACCATAAGCTCTGTAGAAGGGTTTTTCATGAGTATGCTTATCCTTGTTGTGTTTGTTGGATTTGGCATTCTTTTCTCTTTCATGCTGATATAGTTGAGTTAATTTTAGGCCACGTTTATATCTTTCACGCTTTTAGCTGGGTAGGTTTTTTCTAAATGATAAAAAATGACCTAATGAATTTTGTAGACATGCCAGTGGTTCAGTTTAAACAATGGTCAAAGCAAAAACACCTTGTTTGTCTTTTGTTGTGAAATGACTATAGAGTTTGACAGCCGGCAGTAAAAAGATCAAAAATACATATGGTAATTTTCGCTTTGACCATTGTTTAAACTGAACCACTGGCATGTCTACAAAATTCATTAGGTCATTTTTTATCATTTTAAGAGAACAGTCAATAAAAAAAATAAAAAAATATCAATAAAAAGCAGATTCATTTTTGATCATAATAAATATCTTTTTTTATTCATTATTTTATGTTTTTTTAGATAAAACGGTAGATTTCATGCAGTGATTCCTTTAACATATTGTGAGAAGTATGAGCATCACCCTTTAGAAGATCAAGCAAAGGAGAGGACATGGATACTCATCAAAGACGTGCTGGCTTTAGACTCAACAGTATGAGATCTTTGCTAAACCTCTCATTATTTGAATTTGCCCGACTGATAAACCGCAGTCACTATACGCTATCCGCCATTGAACGTAGCCTAAGATATCCTTCTGATGACTTATTAAAGACTTTCATAGAGCTAGCTCAACAGCATGGCATAACTGTAACAAAATCTTGGTTACTTGGAGAAAAAGACGCGCCACTACCAGTAACCAACGACCAATTTTTGCAAAAACGAATACAAACAGAGTATCACCTTGAACAATGCCTTGTACTTTCAGACGATCCAGAACATCGTAAAAAATTTGCAGAGCGACTCACCTTACTATTAAACAACTTAGGATTTTCACCACATAGGTTTGCCAAGTGGATACAAATTTCAACAAATACTGTAAATCAGTGGTTGAATGGAACAAGCATGCCAAAACGAGATACTATGCGCTTCATTTTGAAAAAAATTGAAGAAGAACACATCCCTATATCCCAACCCTGGTTATGTTTTGGTGTCGGCGCCTTAGAACCATTTCAATACGTTGCCCCCACAGATAATATAAAAAAATGATATTAAAAAATTTATACAAATACACATCGATTCGAATAAGTTTCAGCCCTATTTAAGCAAAAACACAAAGGTTATAGCCCACTGTTATCCCATAAATTTATTTGTTCCTAGTTGGAATTGGTTTTATTTGTATTATTATCAAAATGAATGGATACCTGTTCAAATAGAAAGCACTTCCGAACTCCACAGATTCCATATTGAATCTTTACATCAGAAACTTTCTGAACGATTTTTTTTACGAGATGTCGAGCTCGACAAGATCTATCCCATTATTCATTTAGAAAAAACCTACCCAGCTAAAAGCGTGAAAGATATAAACGTGGCCTAAAATTAACTCAACTATATCAGCATGAAAGAGAAAAGAATGCCAAATCCAACAAACACAACAAGGATAAGCATACT
>DAHXKW010000049.1 GCA_027366195.1 Alphaproteobacteria bacterium
GTGCATAAGCGAAATACCATCTCACTGCCATCAAAATAATATGTTTGCCGAAATGTCTTCCTGAAAAATCAATCATCAAATTATCTCAAACAGCTTGAATTTTGAAACCATTTTACATTAAAACTGGATGCGACAGAACCATCCGATTGTTCTTTTACAATATGGCAAAAGACGTTTATCAGCTTCTTGTATTTAATCACCAAAATGAAATGGTTGGATTTTCATCCGGATATGACCCTAACATTCCGATAGGAAAAACACAAACATGGAGTCAATCAATTTCGGATAAAACTGAAAGTTCGTCTATCACAAATTTATCTTCTACAAAACAAAGATCTGATTCTCACTCGTTATCGCTTTCGCAATCAGCATCTTTTTTTATGAAATTTGGTCAAATTTATTGGACAAATGTAGGTACCCCAACAATATATGTTGCAAATATCAATGAAACCTCCCAAACACCTTTTAATAAAAAATTGATATTTGAGAGTAATGTTTCAAATTCATTGTGCGGAATCTTTATAGATACTAGAAACAAAAAAATCTACTGGAATAGTGGAGGAGCAGGACCAGGAAGTGGAGTATACGTGGGAAATATTAATATAGAATCACCATCAGCGCCACAAAGTATATCTCAATTAACTAGCGGTTATTCGATAATGTTTGTTGATTCAATCAACAATAAAATTTATCTTGGATGTAATGATTGGTGTGTATGCGTTGGTGATTTTAATGCAAAATCTCCTGCAGCACCAACAAATGTCAGATTAATATCTGAGATTGGTGTTACTGGTGCTATATCAACAGCTTTTATCGATGTCGTAAGAAATAAAGTTTATTTTGGCACATGGAATTCAGCATATTGGAAAGATGCTGATCTTTATGTTGGAGATGTTGATCCGAAAGTGCCGGAAAATGGATTTTCAAATGTTATTCCACTTTTAACTAATTATAACATAAGTATAGATGGGTTGTCGCTAGATCTTTCCCAAGGTAAAATCTACTGGCGAAGGACTGACAATACTGGCGATCCAGCAATTTACGTGGCTAATATTAATGTTATTAACCCAACTCAATTAACAAATATACGTACATTCATGACAAGTATAAATAATCTTGCTCAGGAGGGAGGACTGTTTGTTTTACCTATACCAACCTGAGGGTTGGCCACTATAAATGTGTCTGCGGTATAGAGACCATCCAGAAGTGGCTAATCTATGCACACAAGTCCGCAAGATCATGTGTGAGTAAGCTAATCTGTGCGTACAAGTTTTTTTTAAACAGCCTTGCATTAAAAAAAGATTGATATGAGAATAAAACAAAACTTCCGCAAATGTTTGACACAGTAGTAGGATACTTTAATGATCAGCGTTTAAAAAAACGGCGAATTACTTTGCAAAAGGATGATAGACAAGTGTACTGTTTGTTTACGAGAATTGGGAAAAAACAGAGCAGAAGAAGTATCCTACTACTGTGTCAAACATTTGCGGAAGTTTTGTTTTATTCTCATATCAATCTTTTTTTAATGCAAGGCT
>DAHXKW010000001.1 GCA_027366195.1 Alphaproteobacteria bacterium
ATCTGCTAAAGAAGGTATAAAATTTGGTTCTTACGTTTTCCACGAAGTTAAATCCAGTAGTAAAACAACAGGTTTTATTTTTAGGACGACCAAAACTCAGACTCTTGTTATTCCACACGTTCAAAAGTCCTCGATTACATCATCAACAGGTAATAATTATTTTATTAGTGATCAAGGTGCTTTACAGGCCATAGGCTTAGATAGTTTGGCAGCTGGTAAAACTTTAGTCATGGTCAATGGCGATGTTGATTGGCGAGATGTTATTGCTCGTGCTAAGGAAACTAATAGATCAAATACGGCATTTTTAGGTTTTATTCCTATTCATTCAGCGTATCGTCACCAAGAATCTGATATACAAACACCGTCTATTCTTGCGAGTAATCATGACATTTATATTCGATCCAAAGATGGCAAATTTTATGCCAGAGGCGTATTAGTCAGTACACCAGAAGCTTGTTTTATCCAAGCACCAAAAGGAATAACTTTTGATACATCAAAACTAGAGAATTTCTTAGAAGAATATGAATGTGGTCTACTTTTTGGCAGCCCACTTCTAGATGCGACAATATCCTTAAGTCAGGGTAGTATTCGAAAAGGTTTATCAGAATTACACCCTCTTTTTGGCAGTATTAATAATCTTTGTACAAATCCCTCTATTGCCAATGTTATAAGCACGGGAACAGAGGCGTTCAAAACACTACATAGTTTAGCGCAAGCTGTTAATAATGGGGCAACAGGATTACAGGCATTTGGACAAATGGCCGGGATATTAAATGATAAAAATCAGCTTAGTCCTTCAATTTATATTGGGTTTTATAGCCACTTTTTACAACAAACCTATGAAACATTGAGTCAGTGTTATATCCAAGCCCAAAAAATACATCTTGAATCACCTGAGGCTAAAGTTCAGTTTTTAGGTGCTAATGCAAAAGCAACCACAACGAAAATACATTCCAAAGATTTTGAGATGCGAGGACAAGCATTAGCGAGTCATCAGTTCCAAAGGGACTGGTCAGTTTCATTTTCTGTTTCACCATCCAGTTTGGGTGTTAATTTGGGCGCTAACTTTTCTATAAGTCAGGCAGAGGCAGAAGCAAAAAATTATGTTATGTCTTCAATGACTATTGGGGGTAAAGCTTACTTATATGTTGGTAATGAAATGTTGCTGGATGCCGCAACTATGGATGTTGGTCAACTTAAGGGACGAGTGGGCAATCTCACGGCACAATCACGTACAGATACTTCTCATTCAGAGACTTCCAGTTTCAATATTGGGGTTACTATTAATCCCGCGAGTCCTACAATTATTACTGGTGGATCGATTGGCGGGAGTTTGAGCTCCGGAGATTCTGCTCTTGTTAACCAACGTGCAGGTATACGCGTACATGGTGATCTGAACAAGGAAGAACAAGAGTTTTGTGTTGCTGGTGTAACAAAACTTATTGGCGCCGGTATTGAATCTGATGGATTCATGCGGTTTATTTCGGGGAAAATAGAGTGTAGTTCAGTCAAGGAGCATGATAGGAAACGAAATATTGGCGTAAGTGCTAGTGCCAGTTTAGATCCCGCATCATGGATTAACTCGCCTATCGTTGGTACTGTGCAGGGACATTATGAACATAAAAATTTTGAGAGAAACACACACGGTACAATTGGCGCTACGGGAACAACACAAACAGCAACAGTAACGCAAGATCGTGATTTTTCATTTGGCGTGTTTATTCCTATTACGACGCCAGAAAAAATCGCAAGAGGATTTGAAGAGATTCGGACAGGGATGAAAAACTTAATGCCTTCTAATACTTCTTCTGTACAACAACCACATTCTAGAGCGCCAAAATCTGCACATAGTAGAAATGATGAAGATGCGGGGGAGAATTTACAGCAACCTCATCAACAGCATAATGGAGAAGGGGGATCCAACCAAGATCCAGATTCACCTAGAACAGATGCAAGAAAAGACTCCACTGATCGTAATTTAGATTTAGAAACATTACAATATTTTTTAAGTATATATTCAGATACAGAAAACGTGCAGCTAGATATTTCCCAACAAACAGCTGCAGATTTTTTAAGAAACATGCCACCATCAGATATTGATTTATTATCACAAGCTATTAAACGCTCTAATTTAGCAATATATAACAAATTTCGTGATTCTGCTTGTAAAGCGGCTTTAATTCCGGGCGCGCCTTTCTTATATCTGGAATCTCTTATTTTAAAAACAGGGGATTATTTTTTTGGGAAGCCTGCTCATTGGCAAACAAAAGACAATGACGCTTATCAATTTGTGCTCAATGAATTCCGTAAGTATTTTGATAAAATTGCTCTACATTTGGTACCTGGTAATAGTAATGAAGATAGAAAGACTAAGTTTGGCAGATTTTACGCAGCTATAGAATCTTTTGTAATGGGTTCACTCTGCCGTGCAACAAATACGCCTTATCAACCGGGTGATTTTATTGATTGTGTTGATTTTTACCATCAATACTCTGATCTCTTAAAGGCCGTTGCAAAAGGAAATTTAGGAACAGCAGCAAGTTGGGTAGTAAAACAAAAAGTAAAAGAAACAGCTAAAAAATACTATGGCGATACAGGAGAGGAAGCCGCAAAAGTTTTATTGTGGTTTTTAAAGGGATCTATGAAAAAATGGGGCAGTGCAGGTGATAGCGCTTTAAAAACATGGGTTAGAGAAAAATATCATGAATCTCAAATGGCTTATGGTATGTTTAGAAAAATTGGTTGTACAGATGTGGCTGGATTTTTAGCAAGAGATCCAAGAAATTCAACTGTTCAAACTTTCAAACAACCTCATTCTGTTGTTGCTAAAGGGGAACGAACCGATTATTCGTTTAAATCGGTATCTGGTATATTTACAGAAAAACCGGTAAAGTGGACAGCACCTGTTGGAACAAAACAAACCTATAAGGTATACCAGAGGACAGATATTAATTGGAAGCAAGTGAGAACAAAAGGTGCGAGAGAATTTGTTGGCAAGACAAATTTAGAGGCTGCAAAAGCCGGTCTTCCTCCTCAATTATCTGATGGAGCCTTTGTACAAGTACATCATTTAGGACAGGATGTTCGTGGAGGGTTGGTTGAAATTAGCGATAGACACCATAGTTTTAGATCTGTTAGATTACCGAACAATAAAACTGCATTTGAAATTTTGCACAGTCAACACGGATTTAGAGGGAGCCACCCAGAATATTCTGTTGATCACAAAATATGGTCTGAAGAAAGAAAGGTTTATTGGCAACAAAGGGTTGAGAAAGCGAGGGGTGAAAAATGATTGATAGCATCAAAAAACTAATAAGAAAATCCCAATCAATAAAACAGTCAAAAAAAATAAACCACAAGAAAATTAGCAAGTTCTTAGGTGTCAATTTTTCCCAAGGATTTAAAGAAATTTGTAATCAGATTGGATTCGATTATTTTGGACCGTTTGAATGGTTTAACACAGAGCAAACTGAACAATATAGTATAATAGGTGAAACAAAAAATTTAAGAAGTGAGCTGAATCTTGAAAAAAATATACTCTTTCTCGCCAGTGATGGAACATCTCTATTATTCATGAAATGTCTTGGAGATCATGAAGAAATCTATTGGATAGCGATAGAAGACGTCGAACGATTTTGTAAAGGGGAACCACTAGAAGGTAAATATGAATTTTTCTCATCTTTTTCTGATTTTTTCCAATTTCTATTAGATTGGGAAGAAAAAAACAAAAGTGAAGCTAAAAGTTAATCTGGCTCCAGTACATGCCTGTTGATATCTAAATTAGCACCATTAGACTCGATGGATCACGATGCTGCACAAACAAGCTTTTGGATTGAGTGTCTTCAGCAGGCTTCTGTCGTCTTTAAGATGTACTAAAAATTTTATTGTTGCCATAGTCTTCTCCTAAAGAACCAATCCGTCAGGGTTTTACAGTTTTTACATGTAACCCATCATGTAATATACATGCAAATTTTACACATATTTTATGTACTCAAAAATATGCATTCTAATTGTGGTTAATAGAGAAACGTCAACAACCATCACATCTGATGGGAACTTGTTTTGAAGGGAGGTCCTTATGTTTTTAACTGTTAATGCGATACTTTTTTGTGCTTCCAGTGATCTTGCACTTGTACCAAATCAGCGTAATATTTATAGACAAGTAAAACCATTTGAAGCTGTAGCAAATGCTGCCAGCACATCAGAAGCACAAACGTATATAAGTTTTTTACAAAAAAAACCAACTTTTTTAGGCTGGAAAACAGATTTAAAAATCCAAGGAATATTCGGATATGTTACTGAAGGCAATGGGTTAACTGTTCATCATTTTGTTGACGGCATTAATTATATTACTCATCTAGCTAACATCACCCTGACAGAAAGGGAGAAAATTTATAGAGGGCTTCAGTATTTTGTTAATCTTTACCAAGATCATCATAAAAAAACAATGAAATCAGCATTAAACAGAGTAGATGAAACGTTTGATCTTTATACACATTATCTAGGAAAATTACAAAAACTGACAGCAGGTTTGGCTGAAGGACATCATGGTGATACAACTGAGTTACAAGAACTTTCCGAAAGAATGAATTCTTTCCTAAAAGCACATAATTGTGAAAATGGCCATGAATTTGAACAATATCTCCAACGTTTATGCCCAAGGAAGTATGCTTTATACAAGGATTTTTTTGAGTCAGCCAGAACGTCAATAGAATCATCTTCAAATGCTTATCAAGGACCTGATGAAGAAAGACCTAATGAACATTATTGTCCTATAACTTTATGTGTTATGCAGGAACCGGTTATCGCGTGTGATGGTCATTCTTACGAAAGAACTGCTATTCTTCGGCATTTTGAAAATAGTAATGTAAGTCCTAAAACTGGACTGCGTATAGAAAGAGCCTTGATTTCTAATTTTACGCTAAAAATGTTAATTAGAGACTGGGAACCTAGGAAAAAGTCTGTATCAACTGCTCTACATCACCCTGATACTAAAACTTTTCAACATGTTGCTAGCAACAAGCAAGCGCTACATCCAGTGAGAACCACCGTAGCCCCACAACCACAAAGTTTCAGCGGCCTTGTCATTCCAGATATTGCTAGGGGCCATGAAGATGTTTACAGGCGGTTTTATAATGGTCGATTGATTTATAGGAAAGGTACACCAGACGAGGTTGTATTCCCTATTGCTGCACTTTCTAATCCATTGGATGGTGTATTTAATCAATTATCGGGTAACAACAAATCAGGCAACACAATCAAGTTTACGGATCTGAAAGATTCGTGTGGCTATCCGATTGATCGGTATTTGCAAATTGCGACTGGTTATAAAAAAGCTAAGAATTCTGCCAATTCTAATAAAGTAGAGGTGTGGTTTGCCCCTCGATTTTTGATTGAAAGGGAACTTGGAACATCGGCCAAACACTTTGCTGGCATTATGGATTCTTGGCAAGCAGCCACAGCGCCTGTTGGTATATTTTGGACTTGGGGTGGGGATGATGTGACTACCAATAGTTATGATTATTTAACGACACAAGGTATGAATGGGTTATGCGTTCGGGATTTATTCGGGTGCATGTGGTGGTCTGCTATGAGTGCAGAATCATTGATCTTGCGGGACGGAGATATTTCATATGTTGTTTGTGAACTAAGGTAGGAGTATCTAGAGTTGCCCCGGATGTATCCGAGTGTTCACGCCCCAACATGAAGAAAGACGTGGCAAATGGGTTCTTACACTTAATAAGAATTCATCAACAGAAGATATGCCATACCATAGCCAACGTAACCATTTTTCGACGTACTGCCGGCATCCGTTTGTAGATTTTTTGTTCATCATCAGTGAGTACTATCCGATCTTCTATGAGTGGTTCAAGAATATCTTGTATCATATCATTTGAAGGTGCAGGTTCATTTACGTAATACAAGGAAGTATCTCGGCCTGAACTATGATAACGACGAGGTAAATCTTCAAAGGTCGTTCATAAAACGCAGAAGTTCGTTCATGGAAACGCCGAATTGTTTCTGTTATCGGAATTGTAAAAAATTGAAAAACACTTGGATTGGAAATTAAGTAAGGTTGGTGTATATTATACATGGCTTTCTGATACTTTGGTGGGAAAAGATGGATGTATTAAGACGGTTGTTATTACGTAGTGTATTTTCAGCAAGTATGTTTGTCATTAGTACAACATGCGTTCAAGCTTCTAGTCTTCCTTGGCGATCTGGGTTTGTGTCACTGCCTGTGCAAAAGATTATGCAACAAGCTACTCGAGGTACTACTTGTATTTTCAAAAATTCCTTATGGACAAGTGCGCGATATTGTTCAACAGATCATTCGAAACACGTATCTATTGGCAATCCATGTATTGATGCTGTTTTCCAATATGGACTGCAGGATCCATTTATTACAAGCCAATTTTTAAATGCTGTACTTGATCTAAAGGATGATCGTAGTATACAAGACGTTTCTTTTTTACCAAGAGACTTACCACCATCCGATCCACTGGCTCCTTTGGGATATCATTTTACAGTTGATGTTCGCTGTAAAACAAAAGATGGCCAACATTTTCTTGTAGAGATGCAAAATGATTTCAGGGATGATTATCATTTAAAAGCCCTTGTAGAACACGCACGTATGTTGAGCCGCATAGATTTTGAACAATTTATGGGAAAAGATTTCGGAGTAGGACAATCAACAAACACAGGAAGTGCTAGCAAATTTTGGAAAGGGATTCAGGGTGTATATTCTATTGTACTGACAAACAAGGTCTTTTATAAGACAAAAATGAAAACAGCGTATCCAAAAGAGCTACTTATGGAGCCCAAATTGGTTAATCCTTATGAACTAAGACATGTTCACCAACTGGAACGTCATTATGGGAATGTTCCCAATCAAATTATATTGCTTATGCTTGCGAATTTACCGAATAAACCTGCTAAAGATTATTCGTATGTAGAACGGTGGGCTTATTTATTTCGAGACGAAACATTAAAATCAGGTGTACACAAGATATCTGAAACAAAAGAGATTGATAATCCGGATGAGATTTCCGGAGGAGATAAGGCCATTCAAGAATTTATAGATCGTTTAGATATGCGTCATTTACCGATGGATGTACGAACACGTTACCTTTCTGCGATCCAGTATTATAATGACTCTATTGTTGATATTGATGAAAAAGCAGAAGAAAGAGGCGTTTCAAAAGGTAAAATTGAAGAAAAACAAGAAATTGCTAAGAAAATGCTGGATCAAAATTTACCCATTGGCGTTATAGTCACATGTACGGGTTTAACGGAGAACGAAATCAGTAACCGTTCACCCTGTATGGTAAAAAGTTAAGCGGCGATAAGGTTATAGAGTTGCTCGAAGGGATTTTTGTTATTTTGCTTCCAGGTCAGATGCAAAGATATGAGTCGCTCTAGGAATCTATCACCCCT
>DAHXKW010000163.1 GCA_027366195.1 Alphaproteobacteria bacterium
TGATGATCTATTGACTCTTACCCCTACAAAGAAATCTGTTGCAGTATCAGTAACTCCCAAAACTCAGGTTGTTAAGAAAGAAGAAGTACCTACAACCCCTGGCTCAAAAATATAATCATCCAGAAATCGTAGAACTTCTCCTCAAAAATTAAAAACGGAGTTTGCCTAACAGAAAAACATATCGATTGCTGCGACGGAAATGTGGTCTACAGAGGCAAAATTTGTTTTTTTGATGTTTGGTACGTAAAAGTGAAGTATGGCCAAAAATAGGCCTATTTTTGAGTGGTTTTCCTTGAAGCGATTTATTTTAGGTTTAAAAACCTAAAAAACCAGCGATTTTTCAATAATGTTAATTGTAACAATACCTATTCCAAAACCTCCACGTCCTTACCACCATCTTGTAGAGCTTTGACGTAGAATAACTCTATATAACCAGCTTTTTGTTTGTGAGGATGATAATCTTCAACATGAGTGTTGGCTGGTCTAGTACCAGTAGCGAGCCAGTCGGAAAGATGACCTGGGTTATAATTTTCAGATAAAACTATCTGATCGTTTTCAACCTTACATTTCAAACACTCAACTGCTAAGAAAGCAGATTGAATAAGGATTCTGGCCGTTTGGTAATTAATGGATTCTGCCAACGCATGCATGTTGTATACCTGGTGTCCTACAAACGCTGCTACATCCAATGTCCCGCTTGTGTTTCCAATAAACCGCACATTATCTAATGATAACAACCCAAGCAAAATCTGCAAGTGATAGAATTTTCCGTAATCAACAGTATCATCAAGATTAGCGGGATTGGGGCCAGCATATTTTTTTGTGGAATGAGGATAAGGAAAGACATTAGTTCTATTGCCTGTTATTTCAGTAAATGACCCACTTGAGCGACCATCAGCAAACACAAACCAAACTTTATTCCCTTTTTCTTCAAGAAAGTTTTTCATTCTTGTTAGATTAATCAAAGGATTTTGTGTTTCATTAGCGTTGGATGAATAGCGCATATGCATCATGACAAGCGGCTGCACGCCTTTGTGGCGTTTTATATTTGCCACCTCAACAATGGCTGCTTGTTTTACTTTTGGTAGATCTTGGTTGGTGGCATCACACTGTTCAAAGCCAAGTTTTAAAGTAGCTGCGGCTGCAACACACCCGTTTTGCCTAAAATATCTGGCAATGATGGTTGTAAGCGCTTTTTGATCCACATAATGCGTATAGTCTTGATCAACTAATCCCTCAAACAAAACTGATTGGCGATTATTTTGACGTTGACACTTTCCTGTATCAATTCCAAGCATCTTAAAATGCTTTTTATAACCAAGCCACTCACAAAATTTCAAACTCCTTTCAACTTGTGAAAACGTGTTCATCTTGCTCTCAAGATGCTGCAGAGTATTCTTTCCATCATACGTAAGCATAATAGGTGGAATATCTTTAACTTGAGCCAATGATAAAATGACATAGGCCAGAATATGGTAAATATCCCCAGAACTATTCATAGGGCACATAGAAATAACATACTTCTCTTCCAAAGGATTCACCAGACCAAACCCAAAGTAGTCTTTCTGAGTTGGTGGAGTTACTGTTAGAACTTGAGAGAATAAACCAGCAAGGCCATCCAGAACCTCGTCATTATCATCATAATTAAGCTTTCCAACTACATCTTTTGTAACAGAATCTGGACTTACGGACGCAACGACTTTAGATGTTGTAGGTACTTCTTCTTTCTTAACAACCTGAGTTTTGGGAGTTACTGATACTGCAACAGATTTCTTTGTAGGGGTAAGAGTCAATAGATCATCACTTTGTGACGACCATGTGGAATGCACACATACTGTTAAAAGGAGAATTGCAACTCTTTTTGCTATCTTCATAGAAAAAAACTACTTTTTTGACTGACCAGAACCTGAGTGCTGAGGACGTCGGTCGTTTATATGCTTCCTATTCTTAGCAGCGATTTTTGTTTTATCTGCTTGCTGGTCCACCAGTTTCTGTTTACGCGTGTCCTTTCCAAAAGGTTCTTCACGATAATCACTGGTTTGAGCTGAAGTTCCGAACATTACCACAAGTAAACACAACTTCGCTAGTTTATGCATAATGTTTTCCTTAAAGAATCTATATTCTATCTGGTAAAGCATATGAAAAAATTTAACAAAGTCAAGAAGAATAGAATTCTTAAGTGGAGTTTCGAAGAAACGAGACTTAAGTCAAATGGTCAGATTGAGATTTTATAAAAATCGAAATGTGCGCGCTTATACGTTGCAAGCAACATTTTTGAAAAACAGCAATTTTTCTAGGTTTCATAAAGCTAGAAATTAAGTTTTGGTTTTTATGAAAAAACAGAATCAGAAAAAATTATAATTTTCCAAATTTTCATTTTAGAACTGATTGACTAATTATGCTAATTTTGGCATAATTAGTTATGGCTAGAAAACATGATTTACAGTGGATTTCTTCTTCTAGAGAAGACCTTAAAGAATTTCCAGACGACGTTCTGGAAGAGATGGGGTATGCGCTATACCTTGCTCAATGTGGAGAAAAGTCACCCAATGCAAAACCGATGAAAGGTTTTCTAGGAGCTGGCGTTCTAGAAGTTGTTGATAATTTTAATACAGACACTTACCGGGCAATTTATACTGTTCGATTCAAAGGAACGGTTTATGTTCTGCATGCTTTTCAGAAGAAATCTAAATCTGGAATTGCAACGCCCAAGAAGGATATTGATCTTATCAATAAAAGATTAAAAGCAGCAGAAGAGCATTATAAG
>DAHXKW010000077.1 GCA_027366195.1 Alphaproteobacteria bacterium
GACCATGATGGTCTTTGCGGTCCGTCAAGGACTTTCGCGGCATATCCTCGCTACGCTGCGGTATTCCACGGTTCCTGGACAGACAATTGGTCACTTAACGATAAATTGAAAAACCGTGTCTTGACATAGGGGACCACCTTAGAGTAAACCTTGAAAAGGGTGATTCGCTTGATGTATCGGTAGTACGACATTATTTATCAAAAGCCAAGAACAAAGTGGATGAAGTTTTAAAGAAAATAGATCAGTTAAAAAAACGCAAACACTCTTACAAGAATTTGGAGATAGTAAGAGGGGCAGTTCAAGTAGGGCATTACAATGCAGATCAAGTTTATGATCATATTTCTGATGATAAAGAGACATTTGATGACTATAGAAATGTTTTTGATGATCGTTATTTTAGAAGTATGTCATCGGTAAGGTTGGAAGCATTTATTCCATCATACTCCAGATTACGGGGTTCTTGCTTAATCACCTTCAGAAGCTTAAAGATTCGTGACTGTATGTTTACATTAAATCACGAACAAATTTTATCGAATTTGTTTGAAGGCTTACATACTGATCCTTCATTAAACCTCAGAGGTTTTATTACATTCAAGTCGGAAAAAAAACCGGATATATATTACATTGACTTAGAAAATAACAGATTTCCTTTGACAAAAGACGAAACACAACAGTTATGCGAAATTGTTGACGACTTCGCAAGGATATATATCAAGAGTTGGCAAGATATCGAAAAATCATTTGGTACCTATCTTTTTCAAAAGGCTGAATCGGTTGAAAATGGTTATAGATTAATTCAGGTCAAACGGAGTTTATGGAAATCAATGATAGATTTTTCGTTTCAGTATGATTTTGAAAAAGGAAATAGTGAGTGGCATATCTTCGATAACAGTTGGTCAATGATAAAGGTTTATTCAAAAACTTCTACAAGTCAATGTGATGAAGGTTATCACGCCTTTCTCGAACCTGAAGCTGCCGAATGTTATGATTATTGTAAATCAGATGATGGGGTTTGGATAGTATGGGATTCTAAGTTTCTTATGTCATATGAACCGCTAAATATCGGTTCGCGGGGAATGTGGGATGCCCTTACCACTTACACATGGTTGGTCAATGACTTTATCCCTTATGTTGTTTTTCAAAATGCGAAAGGGAAAATATTAAAAAGAATTGATTTCGAGAAATTTAGAAAACAATTTAAGATTGAAGATTATGGGTGGTCTGGACGAGTTAAATCCTATAGATCGCTTGGCGAGATAGCAAATCAAAGGGAATTATACGAACTCATAGCAGATCTCCAAAATTTCTTTAATTCCCATAGTGCGAAATTCTTTGTAACTGCGTCTGATATGAAATCCTTATATGAATCGCTTATACTCTGCCTTAGTAAAACTCCAAATAAGGATTTTCATTACGTATACTCCAAACTTAAAATAAAGAACAAAGAATCTCTGGAGAGTGTTCTCGCGGAGTTAAATGAGCGTAAAAATCAAGTTAAAGATAAAATTTTAAGTTCGCTGGATTTAGATTATATGTTGAGACCGTTGGTTGTTTTATTACGTGATAATAAAAGTAGTCTAACTAAAACTGAAATACAGGAAATAGTTATAAAACTCACGCCATTTGTTGATTTACAGAACTTAACCGAGTCTATCGAAAGAGCGCGATTAGTGCGGTGAACTGTTTTTTCAAAAGATCTCATTTAAAATGAGGAGGTTCTTTTATTTTTTGCTTGTCGGATACAATTGGATAATATGGTAAATATCGAAATTTTTGGCATATTTTATCCAGTACATCCATCGAAACATTTTGATCCAGCCCATTTTTGATATCGTTGTAGGTAACAACTTTAGGGTAACGCTCAAGGCTTCATTCGTCATGTCGCCGCCAATCAATATTCTCCAAAGCAGCTTGCAAAAACCAACACTTTAAGAGCTTTTAGTGAGACATTTAAGACAGGAGTTTGAGATGAGTTTCTTCGAGTATTCTAAAGAATTCAAATTCTATTTAAAAAGCCGTATAGCCAATTGTTTTTTTTACAT
>DAHXKW010000083.1 GCA_027366195.1 Alphaproteobacteria bacterium
GCTGGCAGAATTCTTTAGGCCATTGCACCAAAGGATATAATATCCTAAAATACATCTGTTGTGGGGGTGTAGCTCAGCTGGTTAGAGCGCCGGCCTGTCACGCCGGAGGTCGCGGGTTCAAGTCCCGTCACTCCCGCCATCTTGAACTTTTCTCTTTTATTAATGTAGAATAATGCTTTAAAAGGCGTAGCATTAAATATGGTCAGACGTATAATACGCAATATCTCCGCCATTCCTATAGGTGTTTTTGCTATAAGCTTTGCCAGTTTTCTAATGAATATCTCAACATCCCTAGTTTTTGGATTGGCAACTTGTTATATGAAGCAGAATCTTAATATGAGCACCGGAAACATCGCTTTTCTTCAAAACTTTGTTGACGCTCTTAGTTTCTTTTTCAAAATGTCTTCTGGTGTAATAAGTGATTTCATTAAAAGAAGAAAGGCCATAGTTATATTTGGCTTTCTATGCATAACGGTTGCAAAACCAATTTTAGCCGTAGCCACAACGCCAGTATTAGTGTTAATTGCCCGTATCTTTGACAGAATGGGAAATGGGATACAAGCAGTTCCTCGTGATGCTTTGGTTGGTGATTTGGCAAATGATAGCAACCGAGGCCAATGTTTTGGCATGAAGAATACCTTGGCAACATTTGGATCGTTTTTAGGTGCAATATTGGGCTATGGATTGATGCGCCTCACTAATGATAATTACTCTCTAACATTCTTGACAGGCACTATACCCTGCACATTAGCCATCCTAGTTTTCACAATAGGGACAACCGATCCTTTGCATGATCACACCATTGTGCAGAAAAAAAACAAATATACATTTTTATGGGCTGCAAAACATTTAGGGAAAGATTTTTGGAAGCTTATGTTGATCATGTTCCTATTCATGTGTAGCAGATTTGGCGATGCCACCTTGATTTTAAACGCAATGGAAACTCAACACATTGCACCAGCAAATACCAATTTGATCGTCGTTATGTATAATGCTACCTACTCTTTATCAGCTTATCCTATGGGATTTTTATCTGATCGCATAGGTCGAAAAAAATTATTATTATTCGGATTTTTAATCATGATTTTGTCCCAACTATGTCTTGGCTTATCAATTGAATCTTCTGCCATAATGTATTTGGGTGTGTTGCTTTGGGGCGTTCAGCTTGGCATTTCAAACAGTATATCTTATACTTTAGCCAACGATTACATACCTAAAAATGAATTACGCGGTACAGCTCTTAGCATTATGAACTTGTTATGGGCAATAGCCACAATACTAGCGGGAGGAATGTTCAGAATTCTCACACAGGATTTCTCAATCCAAATGTCTTTCGTTTTTGGGATGGGAATGAGCTTCCTCGCGTTCGTATTAGGCATATTTTTAATTAAGGAGAACTACAATCGTGTCTTTTAGTTTTAATGTTACACAATCTGCTATCGATAAAATCAAAACATTTGATGGTAAGTTTTTGAAAATTAACATTACGGGTGGAGGCTGCTCTGGATTCCGCTATGAATTTGACCTTGCAGAACATAAGGAAGATGATGATATGGTTATCGAAAAAGAGGGTGCTAAAATTTTGATTGATACAGCATTTGAAGATATGCTGAATAACTGTACACTCAATTTTGAAGTAACCTTATCAGGGTCACGTTTTAAAATTAAAAATCCAAATGCTGCTCGCGCATGTGGTTGCGGAAATTCTTTTGCACTCTAAACGATTTTAATAGGATAATAGGCCAAAGTCTCATAAGATTTTGTTTATGTTTTCTATAATACTTTTCCACGTACACAGCACAGCAATTAAACCTGCAAATACACAAATAATTAAAATGGTTAACCCAAAAAAATCTAATAAATCTACCGCCATCCACAAAGACAAATTTCTAGAAAAAGCTATAAAAGGATTCATGGAAAATAATTATGAGATTATGAGCATCCAGGAAAATCTAAAAGCAGTTATGTACGATTACAACAAAGAACGCGGACACCTTCTTCCTTCTCTCGATCTCAAGTCAAACCTCGTTAATGAACAAAATAGCGAAATAAGATCGAATCCAAGGTCAAACATGACAAGCTTAAATTACGGCTTTGAAGTGGGATACACTTTGTTTGACGGCTTTTCACTTCTTAATCGGGTACGATCAAAAGATTTCGAAGTACAAGCAAAACTTTACGAAGGACTTGGAAAAATATCAAAAAAAATATTCGAGTTTATTAAGTTAATTATTAATATACAAAAAAATGAAATGCTTCTAGAAAGCACAAAACGTGATGTAGATAGAAAGAAAAAAATGTATACAGAAGCTCAAAATCGAGTTGCTGTTGGTGCTTCTGGAAAACAGGATGAATTCCAAGCTCGCGCAGTATTAAATGAATCCGAAGGGAAATTAAGTGATGTGCAAGATGATTTTAAAAATGCCAAAAGACAATTTGCTGAATGGACTGGTATGAAATATGAAAAAATGCCACTACTTGGAATACCCGAGGAAATTTTATCAAATCTTGACGAATTTGAAAAACACTTATCAAAAACAAATTTTGATATTCTTGCTGCACAAGCCTCAATGCGCGCTGCTGAAAAAAACCAAAAATCAATTAATAG
This sequence comes from Alphaproteobacteria bacterium, assembly GCA_027366195.1. Taxonomy (GTDB): domain Bacteria; phylum Pseudomonadota; class Alphaproteobacteria; genus DAHXKW01. Next base: position 2,609 of record DAHXKW010000083.1, read on the forward strand.
TAAATTATTTTCACCAAAGCTCAGGGTGGGTATTAATGCAGGAAATTCAATTGTAAAGGGCTGGAAAGAAAAGGAAAAATATTCTGAAAACTATCCTAAAGAAACTCAATCTAATTTATCAACAAAACTTGAAGGAAGCATTAATTTATGGTCTGGTGGATCAGATAAGGCTGAGGCATTAGGTGCGGGGAAACAGGCAAAGGCAGCAAGACAAGAATTTTATTCTGCTGCACAAGATACGAAAATAAATTTTCAAAATACTAGAGAAAAGTTTATATCTGCACAAGATGATCAAAGATTATGCACCTGCGTCGTAAACGACTACCGAAAATCATATGATATCGCGATGGATAAATATAAAATGGGTGCTATCAGTTTTAATGAGCTTAGCGAACTTTCCTATCGTTTGTACAATGCTGAACAAATTCTTATTCGCAAAGAATCAGAAAGATGCGAATCAGCATGGGAATTAACAAAGATAGTTGGGAGCTTAACACCTCAAAAACTCTGCAATACATTAAGTGAGACATTTGATCCTATTTCTGATTACAATAAAGTGAAATCTAGCATTTAAGGATTGTATGCGTAAACTAATTTTATGCATTGTCATTGGAACTTTAGTCTACCTAATACCACATTCCCTTAACTATCAAGCTTGGGGATTATTCTCAATTTTCATAGCGACCATACTCGGTATAATTTTAAGACCCTACCCTATGGGTGCTGTCACGCTAATGGGGTTATGCGTCGCAATTTTTGCTGGAATTTTAGATTTGCAAAAAGAAGCATTAACAGGATTCAGCTCTCCTATAATATGGCTTGTTGTTATGGTTTTCTTTGTAGCACGAGGTTTCATTAAAACACAGCTCGGCTTAAGAGTCGCCTATAACTTCATACATTTGATGGGGAAGAGAACTTTAACTTTAGGGTATAGTATTGCATTGAGTGATTTATTAATTTCACCCTTTGTACCTTCCAATACAGCTCGTGCTGGAGGTATTATGCTTCCCATTGTTGACTCAATGTGCCAGGCACTTAATAGTACGCCAACTTCTAATACCTCTTTAGGTCGCTACTTCATGCAAGTTATGTTTCAGAGTAACGTAATAACCAGCTCATTATTCCTAACCTCTTGTGCGGTAAATCCGTTGGCTCAAAAATTCGCGGCGGATCAAGGTATTACGATAACTTGGGGCAATTGGTTTATGGGAAGCGCCGTACCTGGATTATGTGCGCTATTCCTTATGCCACTTATTATCATGTGGCTTACGAAACCAGAGATGAAAGAATTAAGTGGTGCAAAAGAATATGCACAAAAAAAATTACGCGATCTGGGCCCTATGTCTACCAAAGAATGGCAAATGCTTGGAATATTTGCCACCATGCTGACGTTATGGGTATTTGAACCCTATTTTCATGTTCACACAGCTACCGTTGCGATGTTAGGTGCATCTCTATGTCTTTTATTTAATATCATTGATTTAAATGATATTTTATCAGAAAAAGAAGCATGGCATACCTTGCTTTGGCTATCTGTGCTTATTACCATGTCTACTTATTTACAAAAATTTGGATTTATTAGTTGGTTTGCAGGTTCTTTAGAAAACTTAACAAAAAGCATGACGGGCATGCAAACTTTAGGTGTACTAAGCATCCTTTATTTCTACAGCCACTATTTCTTTGCAGGGAATACAGCACAAATTAGTGCTATGTATGCCGCATTTATCGCCGTATGCATTGCAGCAGGAGCGCCGCCACTACTAACAGCCTTACTCTTTGGTTACCTCAGCACCTTATTTTCATCTATGACACATTACGGCACAGCTGCTGCGCCCATGGTATTTGGTCAGGGATACCTATCCTTAACTGAATGGTGGAAAATAGGTTTGGTTTTTAGTGTATTGAATTTGTTAATTTGGTTTGGTGTTGGTTCTATTTGGTGGAAAATTGTGGGAATATACTAACAGGTTTGTTCCAAAATCTCTAATATGTTTAACAAAAAACTAGTACTCCTATTGTTGATAGTTGCTTGCGGCCAACGTGGCCCTATGGAAAGAATTGAGGAATCCCAAGATCAACGTCTCAAAGAAACAGGATCTCTAGCTACTTTAGTTGGAAAGAAAGAAGGCTTTGTGTTCAACTTAAAAGGCGCAGAACATATCTCTGCATTTTCTAAGACAACCCAACAAAAAAATCTTTACCAAAAAGCCTTGCTCGCAATGCAAGGCTATCCTTACTCCGTCGACCCAACAGGCAAAACAATCTATACAGACTGGTTTGAAGATAAAGATAAAAAATCCACAAAAATCACTATCTTTATTCAAGAAAACGATTTAATTGTGAACATATTTACAAAACGTAATGGTCAAGCAGTTGCAGACAAAACTAAGAGTTTAAATTTGAAAAAATGTATTGAGAAAGGTTCATTGTGATTCATAAAGACGGTTTAAGGTTTATTATACCATCAATTTTGATAACGATTTGGCTTAGTTATTGGCATATACCAGCTACCATTCTAACTGGCGCCATAACTATATGGATAATTTACTTCTTCAGAAATCCAAAGCATTACATTGCAAATTTGAAAAACTCAGTAGTAGCTGCCGCTGATGGAAAGATTGTTTCTATTTCCACAGCTGTATTACCTGAAGAAATTCGATTCACAAAAAAGAAAGTAACTAAGATTAGTACTTTTTTAAATCTATTTGATGCACATGTAACAGCCATTCCTGTTTCCGGAAAAGTAATTGATATTAAGTACCATCCTGGTCAGTTCCTTAACGCTTCTTTTGATAAAGCCAGTGAATTGAATGAACGCAACTCTGTTGTAATTGAATATGAAGATGGCAAAAAACTTGCTGTCGTCCAAATAGCGGGATTAATAGCAAGGCGTATTCGGTGTGATATTAAAGTTGGAGATGAAGTTACCCAAGGACAAATTTTTGGGTTAATTCGCTTCGGAAGTCGCGTAGATATATATTTTGATAAGGAAATTAAACCTTTAGTCACTGTTGGACAAAAAGTTCGTTTTAGTGAATCAATTTTATCCTACCAGGAATGATAAAAAATAATCATAAAAATTTAACTAAGACTATTCTCAAATTTTATGATACATATAAAAGAGATTTTCCATGGCGATCTAATCCAAATCCTTATTTCGTTTATATCTCTGAGATCATGCTACAGCAAACAACTACCACAACTGTAGTTGATTACTTCAACCGATTTGTTAACACCTACCCTACTCTTCAAGATTTATCAAAATCTGATTTAAGCCAAGTTTTTTTACTATGGCAGGGCCTTGGCTATTACTCTCGTGCACGAAATTTACACAAAGCTGCGCAGATAATGCACCATCAAAAAGGTGTACCACATACATATAAGGAACTAATCGATTTACCTGGTATTGGAGACTATACCGCTAAAGCCATATTAGCAATTGCTTATAACCAAAATGTCTTACCTATTGATGGCAATATTAAACGCATCTTCGCCCGTTATTTTGGCCTGGACATACCTTATGAAAATCTAGACAAAGAAATTATGAAAATACACATA
>DAHXKW010000087.1 GCA_027366195.1 Alphaproteobacteria bacterium
GTAGGCATTAAGACATGCGCATGCCAGTTACCTTCCCCGTCATTATTATGGTCTTTGCTAGGCCCATGGACATCAATCTGACAAATGATACCTTTGTCTACAAAATGCTTTTGAATAAAACTATGCGCTAAAGCAATTTTATCTTTTAAAGACACCTTGGCATCATCAGGTAAAGCCAAAACCATCTCCTTGGCCACTTGCGCATCGCGCCTGTTTTCAACAGCTTCAATCGTATTCCAAAGCGTTTTAGGATCACGGTAAGATTCGCAAACACCCTCAGGTAGTAAAATCGTATGATAAACACCGTCCGTTTTGTTTGAATAATCAAACCCTTTTTCCAAACGATGATCATATAGGGAAAATCTCCCATTATAGGCTGCTTTGTGGCACGCGCTTTGTCCTTGGCTGCGTTTTACATACTGAAGCCGCGCAAACTGAATCGCCATCTATAAGCTATCTATCACCTCTATTTCTATTATCTAAAAACCACGCAATTAATTCAATGCATATTGCGTACAATTTATAATAACCTGTTGTAACATCACATTAGATCGCTGCTCTTCTAAATAAAATTACGGGTTTAAAGCTCTTCAAAAGGTTGTAGTTGTCTTAGTGCTGCATTTACAAGCGACCTCATTCGAATAATCTCACTTAACTGGATTTCTTCATGAATGACTCCGCCCCTATCTTTATAAGGCTCAAATAAAGTCATTCCAAAAGTCGTACTGTCCAGTAAATAATATTGAACCACCAATGGTTTCAATGTTCTCCAGCACTCTTCCTGTAAGGTAGAGAGTGTCTGGTAAAAATCATCCAAGGTTTTAACCATTACCTCTAAATCTTCTTGCTCTTTCGGTGGTGGTTGTCCAAATAACGCTCTTAATCTGATATCCACAACTTTTGTGGTTCTGATGATTTTTCTAAATTTTTCTTCCTGAGCATAGGCTGCTAAAACCTGACCAAAGGTTGCAGGATACGAACGTGCTAAACTATCAACCTTTTTTTCACACTCACCTACCAAGGGATTACTTGCATCATTAAAACTCTCAATTGCTACCCTCATTGATTTCAGGATGTGCTCCTTTTTCGCGTTTTTCTCTTGTTCGGTTGGATACTGACTTTGGTAATCAGCATGAAACTCTTTTAGAACATTTGCAATGTTATACTCCAACACCGACCACTGCCCGACAACAAAGGTGCGATAATTTTGTCCCGTAGACTCGTGGGTATTGTAGATCAAAACACCTTTGGTACCATTTGTCGTATAATTAGATACCTGTCCTATCCTAAACTCACCATATTCTTTTTTGGTAGGAATTGTTTCTTGTGAACTTGGCCTGCTATTTTGCAAAACAGCCTGTATATAAGTCTTTGCATTATCGGGATTGCTTGCAAAACTAATAGCTGGAGGCGTTGGCAAAACTGTTTTAAATTTATTCTCAGCATATCTTTCTATATTTGGTATTGCATAAATTGCTAAAAGCAACCAACAAAACATCTATTAAAAATTCATGATACAACTCAACAATAAGGTAACACTTAAATGTTAATAAAAGCTTAGAATCTATTTTCATGCATTATACACTGTTGGTGACGATAAAAAAGCGTAAGTGAACGATACGAGATAACACGAGGACGATAAAAAAGAGCAGAACATACGAAAATTTGGCGTAAAAGACGATAAAAAGGTTAAAGCAGACGATAAAAAAGCGTAAGGATGACGAAAGAATAACACACGAAGACGATAAAAAAGCGTTTGGACAACGAGAAAAATGCGTATTGAGTGTGTTTGTAATGCCTATGTTTTCAGTGTTTTCAGACCTCTTTAAACTATAAAAGTTAATAAATAACTAATATTTACTTACGCAAGGGGGTTTCAGGGGGATTTCTTTTAGAAGGTTTAAGAGGTTTCCCTTGCTTTTGTCGATGAATAGGGTTGTTTAGCAAAAGAGAGTCAAGCTTTTCTTGGATTTGTCGGATTTCCATTTCAGCCTTAAGGTTAATACCATAGTCATAAGTAGCACGTATTCGATCAATTTCGGATAGACGATTTTGACTCATCAAAATTACGGGCGCTTGAACAGCGCTGATCATTGACAGCACAAGATTCAAGAAAATAAAAGGATACGGATCAAACTTTCCAAGCATAGGAAAGTTTGTATTCAGTAAAACCCAACCACCAATAATGACACAAGACCAAATTAAAAAAGACCAACTTCCCATACACAACGTCAGGATATCAGCACAATGATCTTTAAATGTACAAACAGAGTTGATTTCGGTCGCATCGGAAAAAATACGGCAAGTATCGTTTTCGCAGTTTATTTCAGCATAAGGAGAGTATCTAGAAAGATCTATTCGGCAAATATGGTTTTCTGGATGGCACACGGTTTCGCAGTCCCCCTGGATTTTTTTGTGAAGATCTTCACGCAAGACACCCAAAGGGATAAGAAGGTTTTCTTCAAACAAAGCGTGGCAAATAACGCAAGGACGGACATTGTCTGTTATAAGTTTTTTGGGATCCATGTTCAAAATTTGTTGGTTTTAGTGATTATATTATAAAGACAGCAAAGTAAAAAAAGATTTAACGTATTTGATGTTAAAGTGTTTTTGGTGAAAGCTGGATAATTCCTTCATCCTGTGTGTCTCCATTTTCATCCGGTATGGAAGTCATGTATACCTCGAAGGTTTTGTTTGTTTCAGAGCCAAATGAATCCTCTGCGTTTTCTTTTTCATTAATACGTTTAATAACTGCGTCTAAAGGTTCTCCAGGAACCCCTTTGTTGCTAGGTGATAAGCTGGAATGGTTGCCGCAGTGATTTATAGCAAGTAAGGCAATCAGAAGAAAGTAAAAGTGCATAGTGATCTAACCATGTTTCCTCAATTTTAAAATATCTAGATTTGTGTAGTTGTGCAATGCGCATTTTTATCGTCACAAACTTGAAGGAGGCTACGGGTAATTAAATTAAAGTTACTTATCTTTGTGTGGTTCCTTCCCTATAAAACATTTATATTGACCATGCCAGTTCATTTTTGCGCATACGTGGAGATTGAAATTAATGGATGTTTGGTATCTATATTGTTGTGGAAAAGGTTTTTTGTTTGCATTGTCCTTTTGGGGAAGGATGTTGGATAAGCTTTGTGAGGATCATACCCCATGAGTTAATCAAAATGGGAAGGCGCGATTGTTTTATACGAAGAAAGCCTTATCATCAAGTTATTAACATGTTTTTTGACTAGACCCGAAACCAATAAAATCCGCGGCCGCGAAAACTGTTCTGCGCTATAATGAGAAATTTTTTCCTATCTAGGCACACAAGCTCTTCGCGGCCGCGAACGTTTGACAATGGCAGCCTCTTTTTTGCTTAAATGAGTATTCTTTTTCAGAGCTGTTTTTTAATGAATAAAAACTGGCGTTGCTAAAACAGCTTTGTTTGTGCTTTTTATATTCCTCTCGCCTGCGGCTCGGGCCTCCGTAAACCCGAGCCAGAGCACGTGCCTCCGCCTCCTCCTCCACGAAGCAATAGACCCCTCATCCCATTGTTCGCTATTAAAAAATAGCTACAAAACAGGCTGTGACAGGTTTTCAAACCCAATCATAAGTTCTACAATTACTTAGTATACGTAAGTAATTTTCAAACCTAAGGCCCGATGGCTTTAAAGGCTAAGTCCTAAAACTCAACCCGATCTATCGCCCAAGTGTCGTGCAACGCTTGCCCACCAGGTGCGGCCATCTTACATCTTTAATATAGAAAAACCCAATTAACATATAGTTAAAAAACAACGTTTATAATTTAAAAAGTAAAATTATAAAACTAAATACAAACAAATATAAAATGATCTTTTTAAAATACTTGCATTTATTTAAAAATATGATATAATATAGATACAGTAAATAATAATAAAGGAATAAAATGCTGTTACTGTTATGCCTGGGCAGTATCCAAAAAACTGGGTATCAAAGTTCTTTAAGTTTTGAATGTAAGGGGATGCATAGCCAACTTGAACACCATAAGAAGGTTGTTGTTCCTAAATATTCTGTAAAATTTGTGCATTTGCCAGAAACGTGTGATGGGGGGGATTTAGGGGAATTATTCTTGGATCCTGAAAAATTTGGGGATAAAACAGAGGGGTCTCTTAAACAGTATTATAGGGAAACATTTGATCCTTCTTTTGACGATGATCCAAAAGATCCAGAATACGTAAAATTTAGAAAAAATATTCAGGTTCTATTTGATTTGATGCATGATAAGAAACATGACAAACATGGGCACAAGTCTTCAGCCTATAAATTTAGTTCTAAAAAATCTTTGCTGAATGAGGAAGACGCTAAGGATATAAGGGATGCTTTCGGTTTGGATCCAGCAAATCCTGCTTATAGTACGGGGCGTTTAGATGTTTCTTTAAAGTATTTCCGGGTTTTGTGTCCCGAAGGGTTAACAATTCGTTCCCGTGTTATGGATGAAGCTGTTTTTGAAAATGACGAAAAGATTCGGATTATTATTGGCCCACGTCAACATTTTACACCAGGAAATCCTCAAGCCTTTGTGCGAGCTGAGTCGGTCGATGACTTGAACATTTCATCGAACTTTTTAGTGCGTGCTGGTTTGGTTAATCAGCTTTCTGGTAATAAAAAAGAGCTTGAGCTTATTGTAGTTGGTGCAGAATCTTTATCAGAAGCCGATATTCGCAAGAAAGTAGATGCCATTTTAGAAAGTGAGAGTTATAGGAAGGACGTGTTTAGGTCAGCGCTGCAGGAGCGGAATATGGCTCTTATGGGTGGTCTTGGGTTGTCAGCTGCCGTCCACTATCATTGGCCAAAATTTATGATAACGGCACGTGCGGGGATAGATCATGTGTGGGGTAAGTTTAAGCAAACAATTCATGAAAGGTTGGACATAGATCATCACCCATCCATGGGTCTTGGTGTTTCTTTAGGAGCCGGCCTGGATTATAAGTGTACCGACAAATTTACTATTGGGGTTGAGGGTGGGATTCGTTACAGCGAATTTAAAACTTCTCATATACATAATCCCTTGAAAAAGTCATCGACCTGGTTTGTTGCGCCTTATCTACAGGCTAATTTCACACTTTTCTTAGAAGAAGATTGTTCAATCAGTTTGTTTTCCGGATACCTGTTTCCAAAAGAGTTTACCGTAAAGTCAACAGGGACAAAAATTCCTTATGAGTCGGGATACAGTATAAAAGGGATTTATAGCGGAATTCGTTTTACGAAGTATTTTGATTAGTCAAATTCTGTGTATAGCAAAATGGGAGGATATCCCAAAATAAATCTAAAATTTATATTATAAAAAGATTCTTCAAAAACTACACTGCTTTTTTATGCTACCTTAAAATGAATAGTAATAAATATCTGATTTGTTTACGGATTCTTACGTAGGACAAGGGATTAGGTGGTAATCATGTCATCATATATAGAAATCAAGAAAGAACTCCAAAGGGTAGTTCAACCACATAGAGCTTTTAGTAAATTTTGTAAAACAGGGCAGGGGCAATATGCAGAACATGATCAGTTTCTTGGTGTTCCTGTGCCTGATATCCGAAAATTAGCTTTGAAATATAAAGATCTTCCCATACAAGAAATTCAAATATTAATTGATTCTCGCCATAATGAAGAACGGCAATTAGCACTATTCATTTTAACGCGACGTTATGAAAAAGGTTCGGAACAGGATAGAGACTTTTTTCATCAATATTATTTAAAAAACATAAAACAGATAAACAACTGGAATTTAGTAGACAGTTCTGCGCATTTAATTATAGGCGCACATGTAATGCAGCAAGAAAATTCAGATATTTTGTTTACTTTGGCGCGCTCACCTGTTTTGTGGGAAAGACGGATCGCTATGGTTGCTACGTGGTGGTTTATACGTAAAGGTAGTTTAGATTTATCTTTAATGATTGCTGAGGTTCTTTTAAGTGATACGCAGGATCTTATTCATAAAGCTGTGGGATGGATGTTACGTGAGGTGGGCAAACGCAAGCAAGCATATCTTACCGCTTTTCTTGATCAACATGCGCATAATATGCCTCGGACGGCATTAAGGTATGCTATAGAAAAACTTTCTACTGAACAAAAGCAGTATTACTTATCTTTTAAGTCGAAGAAGCAAGCATGTCAGGTTTAAATTTGCTTTTTCTGTTTTGCTTAGCATCTTTGGATTTAGAACGGGCGACAAGTGATGCCCAAAAATTTGGAGATGAACAAAACAAGAAAAGCAAAGTGGATAAAAACACGATAACAAACAATGACTTGCTATCAGCACCTAAAGAAGAAAATCCCCAAATGTCTGAAAACAATCCATCTGTTATTGAAGTGACCCATAATTCACAAGATGCCAGAAGAAGAGGGGACTCTTTACAAAATGATGTTCAAATCAAAGCTTTGGTTGATGCGGGGGATCAATGCGTCAAAGATCCTACGAAGCCTTTAGAGATCAAGGTCGATACGCAGCAATCGCGAGAAACCTTGGTTGATTGTATAGAATCTCCTAAAACGATTAGCTATACGCAGCATGAATTTTATCGGAATATGGTTTTGGATGTTTTCCATCAAGACAAAATAGAAAAAAGGCGTTGCCGCCGCAAGATTAAACGTTGTACAGCTATTTTTTGGGCACATGGTGATGATGATCCTGACTGTGATAAGTATCGTTGGATTATTTCGGACGAAACGGTTGATCTAGAAACCTATCAAGATCCTGATCGGGTATTGCGCTGGCGTTATTATGATTGTGACTGGGTAACGATTCAACATGAAAAGACAGAAGAACGCTCAGCCATATGGCATATAGAAATCAAGAAAGAACTCCAAAGGGTAGTTCAACCACATA
>DAHXKW010000118.1 GCA_027366195.1 Alphaproteobacteria bacterium
TAGGGCAGATGTTTGTGGCGCTTCCTTTTCAGCTCATCACTTTACTCCATCCATGTAGTAAATCTCCAAAGGAAAAAGAACCTATTTTCGCACTTCTTGCAGAATTAAAATCTGCTTATTCTAACTTTGCATATGCTACTGAACCCGATCTCCATGCAAAAACGTTGGTTGTGGATGATTTACTTTGTGAAGGTTCCTTTAATTGGTTATCCGCTGTTGATGATATTGATCATGTTGCTAACAATCTTGAAGTATCAGTAGCCATTAGTGGATTAAGAGCACAGTCCATCATTCAAACATTTGCGCCTACCCAGATGGAACCAAGAAGAAGAGAAAGAAGGGTAACAACAACAGCTGAAGAAAATGTGCCAGCGGCACCTGTATCGGTAACAGAAGATCTTAATTTTCAGATCTTTCCAGGTGCACGTTTTGGTCAGAGTGGTTATTGTGTACGTATAGAAGGAGAATATATCAGACGACGAGATGGACGGATCAAATATTTTAAAACAGAAGAACAGGCACGGAAGGCTATCTATACAATGCTGCAGTAATGTTCTTATTCTTTTGGTTTTAGGCTATAGCACCAAACAGCTGTTTCGATACATAGAAAATATCCTGTCCAAAGTACGTAAGGAATAAGCAATAGTCCAGCCAATTTTGATACATGCAAGAATGTTACGGTGTTAATGCAGCCAGTAAGAATAGTGTATAAACGTAGAGCATGGCTAAGTTGAGGTTCTGCATATTAACCACGAGAGGTCCCCATAGAACATTGACCGCAAATTGAGTAACAAAGAGAACAAGAGCCTGATGATACTGTTTTAGCCAGAAATAATATAGGACTTTCCTAAAAAAATAAGAAAAACAATTTCCATTTCAACCATACAAGCACAGATGCGATCCACTATCATTCAATTAGTAGATGCGCCGATAGGCATGATGTTTTCTGTTTGGATGATCCTTGTGTTTGTTTACTGTATTTGGGTAGGTAAACACTTTTCTGAGCGTAACAAAGGACACTGGACGACTTTTTTATTTTTCCCAACAACATTTTGATTGTGGCGTTTTTTGCGTTGCTAACCGGATCTCATGCGGGATGTTTTATTCCTTATTTGATGAGTTTATGGATGGGCTGTCTCGTTGGTTTACTAATCACAAACCCGGCGCCCATTAGAATTGATCTGGCGCATCAAACGATTTCTGCACCAAGGTCTTGGTTGTTCTTGTTTTGTTTAATGACGTTGTGTGTTTCAAAGTGTGTGTTTGATTGGTTTAGCATATCGATGCCAATGTATATGCCGCAAGTAACGCTTATTAGTTTTATCATAAAGGGTGCTATGACAGGCTTACTCTACGGACAGGCGTTGAGTTTTTTGTATCGGTTTTCAATTGCAGATGTCCGTTGTCATTGGCTGCTTAGGAAGATTATTACTTCATTTTATGTGGCTGTTGTACTGTCCGGTTTCTAAATCCTACATTTTTGTGGTTTCTGATAATACGATAACTAGGAATAGGGAAGGGGGATTTACTTAATTTCCCAGCGATTGTTTCAAAGCTTTTTAAAAAAGATAGCTTGAAAAGTTATGAACGACTAACCGCTTTTAACCCAGTACTTTTACTTTTTTCAATCGCATACTTACTTTCCTTCCAAGCTGCAAAACCACCTTTGATTTCCTTTACAGGATAACCCAAAGAAGCAAACTTTTGTGCAGCTCTCGTAGATAGGCTACATAAGAGCGCATAACAATACACATAGTTAAATCCATCTCTGATGAGGCCTGGAATTTCAGCCTTTGGATTATCAAGAGAAATCCATTTTTCGCAAGGGATATTGATAGCACCAGGAATATGTCCCGCGTTGTAATCTTTTTCAGAACGTACATCAACAATGATGGTACGTTCTTTTTTGTCTAAAGCGAATTTAACAGAATAGGGATTAGATGTAAACGCCAATTCATCCTTAAAATAACGTGCAGCTTTTTTTGTGTTTTGGATTTTGAATTTTGAATTCATCATTATTCTTAATTTGGCAGCAAGATGTGAGACCTACTAATAAAAACAGCAAAGAGTTTCTCATGGGAACACACAAAATTTCAAGAATCTTAACATTGCTGTACACCATTTTTGATTTGTTTTGAATTCTTTTCTTCAACGAATAAGGGGCACAAAAAATTAGAGACTGCGCTGAGTGAGAAATAGTTTTATCTTAATACGACAACAGAAGAAGTATGGTTTTTGGGAAATTTACAAAACCGCAAGTGTAAAAACAAATCAATCCCCGCATGATTTCTGATTGGTGCCAAACATAAATAAACAGTTCCAATATCTTTGGCATTGAAAAAGACAGCGTTGAATAAATGGAAATTTAGTTTTAAGACGGACAATATGTGCCGAATTGTTTGAGAAGTGTTGTTTAGCTATCGTAAAAGCTGTGTTGTAAGCAGCGTAGGCTTTCTTGTTTTGACTTTGGTCAAGATATAAATCACCAAAGTATTCATAACATTTATATTGTTCTGGATGCTTGTGTTTTTTAAGAATTACAAGTGCCTGATCTATCATTTGCTGTGCTGTTTTATAATCTTTTTTATGCACGTAAAATTGACTGTAATCAGCCAAAGTCATAGCATATTCGATGTGTTCTCTTCCCCAATTTTTTGCATACAAGTTTAAACTGGTTGCAAAATACTGTTGAGATTTTTGATCATCTTTTAGGGACAAATATACTGTTCCCAAAGATCTTGAGATTTTAGCAATATTAATGTCTTTTGAGTCTAAATTATAGAAATTTAAAAGTTGCCCAGGATTTTTTAGAATTTTCTCAAATAAATCTCTAGATTTTTGATACAAGCCCATGTCCAAGTAAAGTTGTGCTAGGAAAAAATTTACCCACCCTGTATGTTTATCGTTTTCAAAAAGTTGGTTGCAATATTTCATTCCTTCTTGCAAAAAGATTTCAGCTTTTTTGTAATGTCCAAGTCTTCTGTAGGTTTCACCTAACCAAAGTTTACAAGGACCAATATTAAAAGAGACAATTCCTCCATTTTCCGTATGTTGATGTGTTTCGTCCAATATTTTCAAGGCAGCAGAATATTGTCCTGTTTGTATTAAATAAGAACCAAAACGTGTATTGGTAATCAATGAAAATAGGCATATATATTTTTCTCCGAACATGGTTTGGATTATTTTTGTACCTCTTAAATACAAATCTATTGCACCATTAAAGTTGCCTTTAGCAAATGGCAGTCTAGAAAACGCTATCAACGATAGAGCCGTTTCTTGTTGTAATCCATAATTTTTAGCGATATCAAGTGCTTGCCTGATATTGTATTCTGCAGAGATATAATTTTCCATTCCAATTTCTATCATTGATAACGTGCGTATAGATTGGATTAATGCCCGTGCTTTCATCTCATCTAATAGTTGAAGATGATTGCGTTTATTAAAAATTTTATTCAATAATATTTTTGCTCTGTCAAAATTTCCTGAATATGCTTCCGCTGTCCCTAAGCGATGAAGCACACCCAAAGTTTCTATGTTTTTGCATTGTACGTCACGCGATAACAAATTGGTCAGGCTTGATTCCAAATATTTTTTGGTTGTTCTCATGTCTCCGAGCATGCAATAAGTCCAACCTATTAATTGTTCGATACGTCCCATACTTAGAGGTGCTTTTATTGTTTTGAATTTTTCAAAAGCGCAAGACAGATGGTGAAAAAATTTTTTCATGGCAGTATAGTCACACTGCCACATAAATGGATCTAAATAATCATAAATAGATTTAGAAACATTTTCATAATATTTTAACAGTTCTGATTTTCTTAGAAAACATTGTAAATACAATTCTATATTTTGTTGAGTGCTACGATGCAAGGAAATAAAACCTTTTTCTCCTTGTTTCTGACTATAAGATAACAGAGAATGTCTAGACATTTGAGTAATAAAATCTTCAACGATAGTTGATTTTTCATGAAGTGCCAGCAATTCTTTTGGGATATCTTGACTGTCAATTGTGCTGAGAAATAAAAGCAATTTAGTAAATTCTGGATTTTTATGAATGACTTGCTGCAGAGATGCGCTAATAATTTCATATCTCGTTTTGCCGTAATTTGTTTCCCGCACACGGTCAATTGAAGATAAATGCTTTAAATAATTATCGTGGCTAATGCCCGCGTTTTTTAGGTATTGTGCTGTAATAACTATAACGCAGTGTGCAAGTTTTTT
>DAHXKW010000126.1 GCA_027366195.1 Alphaproteobacteria bacterium
GGTCTGTCATCGTACATACGACGCATCCAACCAGAAGCCAAAGCCACAGGAAAGTCGTACAAAATATAAATTAAGGGGATAAAATGAAGCGGCATACCCAGTTCATAACAACGATGTCCCATAAACTGTTCACCAAATCGCCCTAAAGATAGTAAAAATATAAGACAGAATATGACCCATAAAGTCCCTGGGATACTTTTAATCGACTGTAAAGATATGGTTTGTTTTTCATACTTCAGGTCTTTAGGTAGTTTAATCCACATAATAATGATGAAAGTGGCTAAAAGAGTAGGGAAAGCAGCAAATAGATATAAAATTTTAAAATTATGGCCGATTTGCCATAAAAACAAAGAGGCAAGGATGCACCCCAAAGAAGCGCCTGACCCCCATGCAATCTGTTTCCAGGCAAATCCAAGGCCAGCCGTATTTTGTTTTTGTATGGTGCTGATATAAGCATCTGAAGGTACGGCACGCATGCCTTTTGTGATGCGTTCAAAAGTGCGTATATAAAATGTGCCCAAAAAAGAGGTTGTGTAGCCCAGCAATGGCTTCGTAGCGCCAGATAGTAAGGATCCAATGATAAGTAGTATTTTGTGGCTTTTGAAAAGATCTACAAATACGCCAGATAAGATGTTGGTTAAGTGCATGGCTAGGGTTGAATACGCCTGAAGTGCCCCTAGTGTCATTTTTGAAAAATGTAAATATTGTTCTTGGTATAAAGACAAAGAACTATAGACCATCAGGGTGGACATGCTCCACAAAAAATTTACTGTGCACATTGCCAAAAGGCCACGTGGCATAAGTACAGCCCATGAAGTGGTACTGCGTTATTGTAGCAAGTTTTGGTTGGAGCTCAAGTTCCATAAGTTATATTAAGCGCAACCTGTTTTCCCGGGCGTTACAGGTTCTTAGGCGAAGCCTTTAGAACCTGTTAGAACCGGGATCTAGTTCTTTACTTTATTTTCATTTCTCAGTCATAGGCTATAAAAAAGCTTCATTCTTTTACATATGCCTTATTACGTTTACATTCTTGCCTCTAAACGTAATGGAACCTTGTATATTGGTATGACAGGGGATCTTGCTGAACGCATAATGCAACATAAACAAAAGCATGTAAAAGGTTTCACCCAGCGTTACAACGTCTACAATTTAGTCTACGTACAAGAATTTGAACGAGTAGAAGATGCTCAGGCTAATGAATACAGGATGAAAAGGTGGAGGCGGGCATGGAAATTAGAATTGATAGAATCTACTAATCCTCAATGGGAAGATCTTAGTTACACATTATGAATGAAGAGCTGGATCCCGGTTCATAACTGACTCTAAGTCCTTCGGACAAGAGTCAGTAACGCCCGGGAAATCAGACTGCACAACTTCAAAAAAACCATTCTGTATCAAGGCCATGTCCATTCTGATTCATCAAATTTATTAGAAAAATTTAACCAAGCATTTTGCAAGTTATCTTTTGCAAAATCATGAAACTTTTGCTCTGATTTAAGCGCTTTGGCCGTAAGCTCTTCAATCAAAGCGGGAATTTCTATTTTTTTCTGATGAGCAATATGTGCTAACAATCCTGCCATTTCAGGGGGGAAATGCACATGAAAATCGGATCGCATAACTATTTTTCTGGTTCTTTCTTCCTAATCATTGTATCCCGATTTATTATGTTTGGTCACGTTTTAGTTTAGCAGGTGAGGGCTTTTGAGGTTGTACAATCTGATTTCCCGGGCGTTACAGGTTCTTAGGCGAAGCCTTTAGAACCTGTTAGAACCGGGATCCAGTTTAGGAAGTTTGTTGGAGTTGAAGTTAATGCCGGCAATGGTCTCGGTTTGATTCATACGCTTTTGTGTTTTTCCCATTGACCTGCAAGCTTGCTGTATGATGACTTGCTGTTACCTATACCACCGGGATGTCATCCTCGCGGAAGCGAGAATCCACTAGTCTTCGTTCAGTCGCCGTAATTTTGCATTATCTGTGAACTTTTTAATAAAAACAACAAAATCATTTTTTCTATATATTAAATAATTACCATAGCTGATTCCCCGGAAGTTAGAAGCTGTATAAGCGTAGCGAAAACCTGTAATGCCGGTGGAATCAAATCACGTGTACCTTCCTAATACTTAATCTTATAAACTCAAGGTTACAGGTTGGTTAATGAAATTTTTTCCCTATGTTTGTCTTTTTTAACCTTTTGTTAACTTGACAGACCTATATAGGGTTGTTAACTTGTTAACGTGAAATTAGTTCAGTCCACCGTACCTTGAATATGGTGTTTTTTGATAAGGAGCAATTAGTATGTTAGGTTATTTGTTATTTACAACGATTTCAGCTTTTGGTGGTAGTAGACAGAGACCTCAATCGCATGCTGCAGCTGCACAGTTGGAATCAAGAAGTACTGAGCATCAACATCGTGTTTTGAGCTCGGACGGTCGAGCTGAATCAGCGGGTGCTACCGCAGTTGCGGTACATCAGACTCAAAATCAACAATCTGCCGCACCTGCTACTTCAGGCACGGGAGTGATGTTGACTAAGGATGTTTTAGAGGCTCATCCAGTTTACAAGACAGCGCTCTTTGGTGCTAAAAAGGCGGCTAAGGCAGAGGCTGTAGCAGAAAATGCAGCAGCAATACAGAAATTGCAGGATGATGTTACACAAGTGCGGCAGCAGCTTGATTCAGCCAATAAACTTGTAGATCTATTAAAAACTGCTATTATTGATGCAGGAGGTTTCGACGCAAGTGATGCTGTTATTGCGGATGTGCGCAAAATAGATTCAGACTTAGCCGATGAGATTACATCAAAGGCAGCCCCGGCGGCAGACCCAGCTCAACTTGCAGCGGAGGCACAAGCTGCCGGGCAAGTTTTTTATACTAAGTTTAATGGGCAGTTTACGGCTGATCAGTTGAGTGCGGTTACCAAATATTTAGCAGGGGCTCCTGATGTTCAGAGCAGACTAGCAGAAAGTGATCCAGCGAAGAAAGATGCGGCTATTACAGAAATAGCTACTAATTTAGAAATGAACAAAGTGGATGGTGCTGATGGACTAACTGATGCTGAGAGAGCAGATCTAGTAACCCGTATCCTTGCTGCACTAGGATCGCAAGAGTATAAAGATATGGCTGGTGCTAACGCAAGATTAGCGCAACCAGGCGGTGCGATAGGATTGGAAACAGCCTAAAGTCACACAGCAAGAAGAGCTGCGCAAGTAGCTTAACTTAATATTTGCACGTAGGCTTTTTTTAAAGCTTTTTATTTTCAAGTAGTAAAAATGTGATTTTTAAAGTTTCCTCATTTGGAAAGTGTTACTAATCCTTTAATCATCAAAAGTTCAATGAAGTTGTTATATCGGATCAAATTCAAGACATAGAGATCATAGAACTTGATGAAGAACTGTTTTCCTGCAAAAAAAACTTAACAAAGTCTACGTATAGCTTGCCGTTGATGGGAATCGCGGGGACTTATAAAGCTGTTGATTTCGAAGTCAGGCACCTCAAGGCAAGGGGATTTGAAGCCTATAAAGGTTTAGCAGATATAGCTAATCCCTTGTAAAATAGTTATGTCAATTATTTCCTGGGTTGTCATTCCCGCGAAGGCGGGAATCCATCGATTGCCAGGTGTTTAATGGATCCTCGCTTACACGAGGATGACGACTTAACAATGATCTGGATTCGCAATTACATAACTATTTAATACGGGATTAGCTATATGTTCCGCCTTGTAAGTTTGTTGGCTACAGAATAGTATCTTAGATTTAATTAGTAATTTTAGGTTATTTGAAATGCCTGTTGAAAGGTATCCGTTCACGGGGTTGGGTAAAATCTTGAAAGCTTGATGGATCTGCTTTCCCGGTCTTTACTGATTCTTGTCCGAAGGACTTAGAGTCAGTTATGAACCGGGATCGAGGCATAAAAAGATATCATCATGCCATTATTTTATTGACGATTATGTTTTCTGGGTCCCGGATAGTAAGAAAATCTAATCGCTACACGAAAGATTTTCTAACTTCCGGGAAAGCAGCTCTAGCAAGGCTTTGAAATTTTATGTAATCCCGTGAACACATACGCTTTATAAGCCTATAAAAAATTTTACCAAACCACGTAACGCCTACATAGAAGGTACAGCTTATTTAGAAGGAATTATAATCAAATCAATTAAGTTGTAGAAAATGGATTTTCGTTTTCACGAAAATGACACGTCAAAAAATTAGAATACCATACCAACGCTGAAGCTACCGGTTAGACCCTGGAAGCGGACCTTGGCATCTTTATCGATATTGGTGTTTTCTTTACCAAAATCTTTTTCGGAAAGAGGAATGATGTAACCGACAGTTAAAGCGCCGTATACGCTGTCATTAAAGAACGCGCGTGCTTGTGCGGCAACAACAGGGTTCACCATCCACTTAGAGGTGTAGTCACCTTTGGAGTCATCTTTAGCATTATTGTTTGTGTTTGTGCGACCAATGTTTAGTTGTTGACCACGGATACCAACAAGTACACCAAGAGAAGCGCCAGGGCTTACGACACAGTGGAGACCGACATCACCTTGCAAACCAAAACCAAGCTTGTTCTTTTCGCTGGCTTTTACAGTTTCGCCATCTTTGTCATCAGCTGTTTTAAAGCGACCCCATAGATAGTCACCACTACCGCTGATGCTAAGCGCGAAATTACCCATATTTTGCCACCAACCAGCAGTCACACCAACACCGCCAGCCAAAGCGCTGTGGTGTACGCGGCGATCCAGCACGGCATCTTCCGATTTCTTTGCAACACCAATAGCATCATTTAGCTTGGCATTTTCCGCAGCTGCGCCATCCGCATATCCGGCTAGTACAGGAGATTGCTTTAGCTCAGAAAGAGCAGTTTTTCCTGTTGCGGTGGTTAGATCTAAAGCAGTTGTAAGACCTGTTTTAACAGCATCTTTATAGGCTTGACTTAATGTGCTAGCACCTGTATTGAGGATGAGTATTTTTCCGCCAAGGTTTTTCTTGTAGGCGCTGCTCTTTAATTTTACTGTATTTAAAAGTTCCGCAACAACATTAGCTGGGTTGGGGTCAGATAATTGAGTAACAAAAGACTCTAAGGCAGCATCATTAATAGTTCCTCTGATAGTAGGATCGAAAGTTTTAACCAACGTATCAATGCCAGCAACAAGCCCACTAAAGAAATTATCTCTATCAGTGTCTGAGTCTCCAGCAGCAAAAACGCTTGCTGTGGCTCCGGTGGCATCAGTAGCAGTATTGAGAAGATTTCTTTTGGCTGTTGTATCGAAAACACCCGTGACACCAAATGCCTTAGCAATGGCGGCTTCAATAGCGGCAGTGTCTTTTCCACGTATGTCTTCAACTTTAACTGCCGTAAATACTTGCGCTAAAAACTGGAGTTTGGAAGCCTGAGTTCCACCATCAAATAGTGCTGCCACATTAGCGGCTTTTAATTGTGCTATAACATCGTTAGCAACTGTGTCTAAAATTTTACTTGGATCTGTTTCTTCTTTGTTACCAACCTTACTGCCTTTGCCATCTTTATTCTTAATCTCTAATTTTGCATTAGCGATTTTGGCATCGAATTGAGCGAAGAAACCGCTATTGCACATCGCGCTGCTGCTTCCTGCGGCTGCGCCATTAGCCATGGCTAGAGCCGGTGCGGCCAGGCCAAGAGCCGAAGTAATTAACAAAACATTACGCATACTTTAATCTCCTTATATATTGTTTGGATCCCGGATCTAACAAGATCTAAGCACTTCGTGCAAGATTTTATAATGTCCGGGACAAGTCATGGTTACACCACTTCACGCACTCAGTGTACTAGGAAATGAAATTTAGCTTCTTTAAATTTGCTTATAATATAGGGGTTTTTGTGTTTTTGTGTTGCATGAATGCGACACGCAATTTGTTTCATAAAAATAAAAAACGTATTATGAACTCACAGTAATATAATTCCCGCACATAATGCTAACTTATCCAAAAATCGATCCCATTTGTTTGCGCATTTTTGGATTCGAACTCTACTGGTATAGCATTGCTTATATCACGGGTATCGTGACTGGTTTATGGTTTGCCAAACTCTACCAAAGACATTATTGGCCAACATTGCCAAACGACTTATTTGACCGTCTTGGTAGCTACATTATTATTGGTATTTTATTGGGGGGGCGCGTCGGATATGTATTTTTATATGCCTTTCATGAATTCTGGATAAACCCATGGTACCTTGTTGAGTTTCCTATTAGGGGCATGAGCTTTCATGGAGGATTTATCGGCGTAGTCATAGCCACCCTACTGTTTGCCCGGCGCAATAAAATTTCTTTTTTTCTCATTAGCGACATCCTATCTTGTGCTGTGCCTATAGGGTTGTTTCTAGGGCGCATGGCTAATTTCATCAACGGAGAACTCTACGGCAGAGTTACAGATTGGTGGTGTGGCATGATTTTTCCCGGTGGTGGAATTTTGCCAAGACACCCCAGTCAAATATATGAAGCAATTTTAGAAGGATTTGTATTATTTATCATAATGAATGCCCTATACAATATAAAAAAAATCAGAGAAAAAAGGGGGGCTCTATCAGGATTATTTATGATTTTTTACGGATCATTCCGCTTTATCGTTGAATATGCACGTGAACCAACTGATGGTTATGCTATAATCGGCAGTCTATGGTTAACGTGGGGACAAGTTTATTCCCTACCTATGATTTTATTTGGTGTGATACTCTTAGCGCTAACAACCCTCTTTATTCCCGCTAAATCCAAATGAAAGCGGACTGAAGCGTAGCCAAAGTGTTCTAAAAGATTAGCAACTTGGTCAGCCTGATCATATCCTACTTCGAAAAAAATATATTCAGGTTTTTTTTGTAGGTAGGTATCAATAGATTTCAAAATCGTCTCATAGGTGTTTAAATCGCCATATAAGGCTACAGGCGGATCGAAAGTTGCGTCAAGGTTGATTGACTCATGCTTTTCTATGTAGGGTGGGTTGGAAATAATAATATCAAAACTGCCCCCTGTTAATGCTTCACACCAGTTTGATTCAACCAATTGCGCCTTGATTCCTAATTGATCTATATTGCTCTGTGCTACAGCTAAAGCTTTTGAAGAAATATCAACGCCCACTCCTTTGGCTTTTGGGTATTCTTGTAATAAACTCAGCAATAAACAGCCTGTTCCTGTCCCTAAATCTAAAATAGAAAAGGTTTCTTCTTTAATGCAGTTTAGAACAGCTTCAATCATCGTTTCACTATCCGGCCTGGGGTCAAGAGTATCTTGTGTTGTGAAAAAATGGTTTTTCCAAAACTCTTTATAACCAATAATTTTGGCTAAGGGCATACCTGTTTTTCGTAAAGCAATAATGCGATTAATTTCCTGTTTTTGTTCAGCAGAGCAATCCTCAAACAAAGAATAGCGACCAACTACATGATTGATAATGGCACGAAGCTCAGTTGTTACTAAACGCATTTACGTCATCCTCGACAAAGCGCATGGCGCTGCGATCGAGGATCCATAGTTTGATTATTAGGAAATGGATCCTCGCATACGCGAGGATGACAACTTATGCTTCTGAACATGTTGACTTAATTTCAGACTTCAGCCCCGTATAA
>DAHXKW010000135.1 GCA_027366195.1 Alphaproteobacteria bacterium
ATGGTTAAGAGAAGGAGCCCATGCTCTTTTGCAGGTCCGTTGTACCCATTATTGTAAATCATTTAACAAAATTTGGAACTATGTGGTGCCAAAATTACTGCCGCAAACAATGAGTTAGGGCAGATGTTTGTGGCGCTTCCAATCTGGCTCAGCTTTTTGTCCCATTCTTCTTTTTTTTCTTCCATGGTTTGATCAAACTGTTCAGACTTATCTTTCTGCGCTTTGAGTAAGGCGGCCAGTATATGCGCATTCTGATTAATCTGATAAAGTTCTTTTAAATTGCTTTGCTCTAGAGCAATAGCCTCTCGCACAGTAGTCAGCGCGTGAATTTCTTTCGAAAGGGTTTCTGTCAACAAATCCACTTCTTTGCTCAATTTAATCTTGAGCGTTCCTAATTCTTCAAGAATCGGCATTTTTGCAATCTTAACAGCTTCTTTCAAAACTGTTTCCTGATCTGTCTTGAGTACTGTATTCGCCGGTTCTTCTTTTGCAACAATCTGTGCCCTTGCTTGATTGTAAGCCGCAAGAAGTTATTCTTTTGTACTTTTTGAAGACACCTCTGGAAGCTCTACAACTTTGCTCATGTCCGTTCTCCGATCAGATTAACAGCTGCCCATATTGTATCAGCACGATCTTAGTCAAACAATTGAAAGGGAAAGAAACAGTGCTACTTCACGTATCAGAGACGATGCTGATTTTCTTGGATAATCTTACCCCCTGCCCTACCAATAAAATCAAAAACACAAACCAACATAATACCAACACTAACGCTTACAACCATGGTGCTGCACACACCTATACCAGCATATTGACTACAAGCATTCTCATCCAACACGCACAACCTCTTGCTTTGTCAGTCAAAATATCTGATGCTTGATGTGTTTTCAGACATCCTCGGTATCACCTGCAAATCTATTACAATCTTATCAATAAAAGGAATGAGAAAGAAACTTGTAAACGAAGCCCATACCCTTTCCTTCCACCAATCTTATCTGCTTGTTCAGTGGACGCAGTTTCAGCAAAAAGAACACGATACTTGACAATACAAAAACAATCTCTTCTCTTGATTCAAGGAGCGTCCTGTGGCACATTGTGTTTATTGAATTCTTTAGAAGAACATTTTATGAATAAAGCAGAATTGGTCAGCTCCTTAGCCATAGCCACAGAGCTAACACAAAAAGACGTAACGAAAACTTTGGATGCACTTATTGAAACAGTCAAAACGACACTCAAGAAAGGTGAAGATATTATATTGATCGGCTTTGGTACATTTAAAGTAAGCGCCCGAGCTGCACGTACAGGACGCAATCCAAAAACAGGCGCAGAACTTAAAATCAAAGCCTCTAAAGTACCGAGCTTTAAGGCAGGTAAAAAATTGAAGGAAGCTATTCAATAGAAAATACCATTTTTTATTTGTCGTTGAGTAAAATCTTTTAAGTTTTATACGGGCGTTTTCTGTTTTAAATCTCCAATTTACAGAAGTTCATGATTAGTTACTGCGATATCTCCTGACCTTATGTTGAAAATTTAATTGAACAACCACGCTCCTGCTCAATTTTTCTCTCAACTTAGTTTTCAAGAAAATCAGCAATATCAATAATTTTATAAAAATAACCAGTGTCATGCACCGCATCAGACACCCCACTTAAATGTACAAGCACAGGACTAACACCAAAACGCTTTGGTACACTTAGTCGCTTTACCTTTTCTTTCATGCTTTCAATAATGGATATGCCTAACTCTCTTCGACTAAATTTAAACTCGCATATAAATAAATTTTGGGTATGTGTTTGAATCAAATAATCAATTTGACAACCTTTATGCCTATTCGTTTGTCTTTGAATATAAGGATTATCCGCTACAATATCGTGTGGGGAAATTCCAATAGATCGTAGTAGTAATGCCCTATTCTTCAATAACAAGTTTTCAACCTGAAATCCCATCATTGTTTCCCATCCGGGCAAATTGCCAAGAGACAAATCTTTAAAACCTGCTTGCTTAATTTTTTTCAGATGCGGTTCAATGTATTTTATGTAGAAACGCAAGTAATTATCACTTAATCGATATAAGCTTTGTCGCCCAATCTTACCTGATTGAAAAATCCAGCTATAATGCTGATCTGCATATCCACTAATAATTAATGTCTGTAAATAACGCCCTAATGCACCACCGGTTGAATATTCAAGTTGATTACGTATGGTAAGCTGATCTTTCATACCATCTGCCAGTAAGTTCACGATCTTTTTATAGATTGGTCCCTCCCCCACAAATAAGTCATAAAATATCCTATCAAATTCTTGAACTAATAAACCATCAGGTTCAAAGCAAAGCTTTTTAATATTATCATCGATAGATAAATCAGGATTTATTTGTTCTAAATACCAGGGCACACCACCTGTTATAGCCAGCAATTTGTATGTATCGTAAACAGATCGCTGAACATGCTTTGTTTTTAAAAACAAAGCGGACTCAGCCAAAGACAGCTCTTGTAAAGTAATATAAGCAGAAATCCGTCCAAAGAAGGCTGTACTATTAATAATATTTTCTTCAATCCATGTCGATACGGAGCCACAAAAAACAAAAACAACATTTGTATAATGCTGCAAAATAAGGTCCCAAAAATTTTTAAGCTTAGGAACGAATGTAGGATCTTTCGAGCCCATCCATGAGATCTCATCAAACAAAAGTACTGTCAGTTTATCTTGGGGAATATAATTAGCCAAAGTAACAAATGCCATATACCAATCTGTAAATAACGCCCTAATGCACCACCGGTTGAATATTCAAGTTGATTACGTATGGTAAGCTGATCTTTCATACCATCTGCCAGTAA
>DAHXKW010000139.1 GCA_027366195.1 Alphaproteobacteria bacterium
GTGCATAAGCGAAATACCATCTCACTGCCATCAAAATAATATGTTTGCCGAAATGTCTTCCTGAAAAATCAATCATCAAATTATCTCAAACAGCTTGAATTTTGAAACCATTTTACATTAAAACTGGATGCGACAGAACCAGCTCTTTACATAATGCTCCTTTTGTAAAGAGTTAACCCCCTGTTTTTTAGAGAATTGTAGTAATAAAAATATTTTGTATTTGACACGTAAATGATATCTGTGATTATTACCTGAAAAAATTTAAAAAATACCTATTGAATTCATTCTCGGAAAAATGGCGGGTTTGGGCTTAGAACTCCAATTTGCTACAATAAATTAAAATCGAAAATCTTAAGATAATCATGTCGATTGGTAAGTTTCTAAATCCTAAAAATGATTTAGCGTTCAAACGCATCTTTGGAACAGAGAAAAATAAAGATATTTTGATTCATTTTCTGAATGACATTTTCGGACGCACAACTAATCCGATTGAACATGTCACGTTTCTTAAAACAGCACAAGAACCTGAGATTGCTGCTCAGCGTGTAAGTATTGTGGACATTATGTGCGAAGATCTTGAAGGCAATAAATTTATCGTTGAAATGCAAGTGGCGCCAGAAAAAGGATTTGAACACAGAGCACAGTATTACGCGGCTAAAACATATATTGAACAAAGAGAAAAAGGCGTTGATTACCAAGATTTAAAAGAAGTTACATTTCTGGCTATTACTGAATTTTCTTTGTTTCCTAACAAGGTTAGTTATTTATCTCACCACCATATGTTAGATGTTGATACTTATGAACGGGATTTAAAAGACTTTTCATTCTCATTTTTGGAGTTATCTAAATTTAACAAACCAAAAGATGACCTGTTAACCATGACGGAAAAATGGGCTTATTTCTTTAAGAATGCGGCCCAAACAGAGGAAAAAGACTTAGAGGATATCATTGGTAACGATCTTATCATTAAAAGAGCCTACGAAGAATTAAACCGATTTTCTTGGACATCCGAAGAACTCAGAACCTACGATAGTATTGATATGAAGCAATCTGCTGATAAGGCGATCAATGATATGGCTTTTGACAAGGGCAAAGATGAAGGTAGAACTGAAGGTGCAACCGAGGAAAAACGAAAAAATGCACTTGGAATGAAAAATGAAGGAGTTTCTATTGAAATTATTCAAAAAATTACCGGTTTAACAAAGGAAGAAATTGATTCCTTGCGATAGGAATAATATAAGCGCGAAGCTTGTAATGTAGTTATCAAGTTCTTAATTTGTTAATATATTTCAAAGTTTGATAAGATAGATTATGTAAAATTATGAGGGCAACATCCATATTTTATAGATACTACCAAATTTTAAATTTTCAACAGGTGTAAAATGTTCTACTATTGTTTGCAATGAATTTAATAGGCTTTTTCTGTGATGTTTATGTTTTTCTTATTCCCAAACACTCTAACAACACATCCGTTACGACATACAGGTTCTAACTTCTTGCTTTCTAGACCTGTCAACTTTAGATCATTCGTCTGTATTACATCTGCTCTTACATCCTCCTCTCGATACTGCTCTAGCGCAGAAGCGCAGATGATTCCCTTTGTGGAAAGTTCTGTAAATTTAAATCTTCTCAGACGCACGCTACAAGAGAAACCCAATTCTGCTCATTGGCCAGATTCTGTACAGAAATTTTGCGAGAAATATTTTGAGGGAAACAGTGAAGACCTGAAGCAAGCTTTTTTAAATACATATTTTAGTCCTGGTTTATTTGGCGCCATATGTGCAACACGCGTATCGCCTCCTCCTTCACGTTTTGAAAAACGACCCGATCCAGAAACCAAGAGTGGAAAAAAAACCGATTTGTTTCCCGCCAATGCAAGTTTTGAATCGCTTAAACAGCTTTTGGATGATTTTAAGGAAAATATCGAGCGCTATCGAAGCGGTATTTCCGATGTGCCAGAGTTTTTACTTGACTTGAAAAAGAGAATAATCGAACAAATGCTATCGGATCTGTCGTTGCTTATAGGAGAAGATGAAAGTGATTCGGTAAGATTACATACAATGAAACGTGAGTTTGATGAACTGAAAGGAGTGGATCAAAGCACGTACTTTAAAAAAGGCGTACGAGCGTTCTTTGAATCGGTAGAGAAATCTATTGGTAAAGGAGGTAGAGAATTTTTATACTCTCCAATACCTAGCGGTGTGCCACTTCGAGCAACGTATAAGAATGGCTTAATACAAAGTGCTTCGGTAGATTTAAACGGAAGAATTATAGATTTGACTGAGCTTTTAAGATCCATGCCTGGTGTTCCAGGTATTATATCTGAAAAAAAAGAAATCACCTTTTCAGGGTATTTATACTTAACAAATAAAGCCTTTCGAATATTAAATTATCAAAGAATAGTAGAACATTTTACACCTGTTGAAAATTTAAAATTTGGTAGTATCTATAAAATATGTATTTAAAAAAGCTTGCTTTCTAGACCTGTCAACTTTAGATCATTCGTCTGTATTACATCTGCTCTTA
>DAHXKW010000171.1 GCA_027366195.1 Alphaproteobacteria bacterium
TAAATAAGGGTTATCTTCGGCAATGGGAAAATAAGGCAAAATTTTATCGCCACCGACATCCAAGGTACGCATAGTGACAAAACGAGGAGCAAAAGCTTTAAGCGTTTGCCGATAAATAATTGTTTGCTCATCTTCTGATGGAAAGCGCTCCCGACTCATAAAAGGCACTTCTGAGCGATATAAGCCAACCCCTTCAGCCCCCACGCTCATGGACATCCCTGCATCCATAGCTAAACCAGTATTCACTTGTAAGGATACGCGATAACTGTCTGTAGTTTCTGCAGGCTTATCACGCAAGCTGACAAGGCTTTGATTTAAATCCTGCTCTTCTTGAGCTAATGATTTAAATTCTGAGAGTAAGGTCCTCGATGGCGATACATGAACATGGCCATAATAACCGTCAACAATTAATGCACGTTTGGCGATGTTTTCAACTTTTAAACCACGCAAGCCCATGACCGTAGGAACACCTAAAGCACGAGCTAAAATAGCAACATGAGAGTTATTAGATCCTTTAGCGGAAACCACCCCCGCTAATTGTCCTTCAGGAACTTCCGCGAGAGCAGCCGCTGTCACTTCCTCGCCAATGAGGACGGTTTTTTTAGGGTATGAAATTTCCTCGCGTTGTGACCATTGTAATTCGGCTAAAACTCGCCGTCCTAAATCACGAAAATCGCTAGCACGTTCACGTAGATAATCATCTTCCATGCTTTCAAATTGCGACACATGTTTTTTGATAACCGTAGCTAATGCGGCTTGAGCGCTAATTTCCTCGGTGCGAATGACATGTTCTACTTCAGCCCCCAAACTGTCTTTGTCGAGAATACGTAAGTAGACATCAAATAAAGCATGCTCCTCTTCAGCAACCGTTGCTTTCATGCGCTTACTCAGGCGACGCATATCATCCCTTGCCGCCTCTAAAGCCTCATAAAAAGCCACAATCTCATGGTCTAGATCTTCGGCTGGGGTTCTTGGAACAGCATCTATATCTGCTGATGGATAAACAACTACCGCCGTACCGATACCAATCCCGGGAACACTACCTATGCCGGTCAAAGCAGTTTGCGTTACTTCAACTTTAGCCACACCGAGCGCCTTAGGCTGAGTCAACTCAGCTAACTCTCCAGTCGCTTCTGCGTGAGCAATAATCCCACCAAGTTGTGCCGCTAAAGTAATTAAAAACGACTCTTCCGCATCATCAAAATGGCGTTGCTCTACTTGTTGTACGATTAAGACGCCATATAATTTTCTATGCTGAATAATAGGAACACCCAAAAAGGCATTTAAATGTTCTTCTCCTAACAAGGAATTATGGTAAAAATCAGGATGAGATGGTGCGTCTTCTATATTGATTGGTTCTTCTCTTCGTCCGATTAAACCAACTAAGCCATTATCGAGAGCAATTCTCACCCGAAACTCAGCCTGCTTGTTTAAGCCTTCCGTAGCGATTAGAACATATTCAGCGTGTTTGTTATCAATAAGGTAAACGGAGACGGCCTCAGCATTAATGGCTTTATTAATATGCTGCACTAGGATGCCAAGAGCCTCTTTTAAATGCTTAGCAGCAGTTACATCTTGGACTATTCGTTTTAATACTTTTAGCATCTATGGCCTATGATTACCTCTTTTTCGTTTCATGCCGTAGGGAGTACGGCGAGTTTTTTTTAATAAAGGTTCTAATTCTTTTAGCGCCTGAATATATACTTGTCGTTTGAAAAAAATCACCCTATCTTCTGGTTCATGGAAATCAACCCAACGCCAACTGTCAAACTCAGGAGACTCGCTTAAATCCAATTTCACTTTTTGCTCACTGGCAACAAGCTTTAATAAATACCATTTTTGTTTTTGGCCTATAACCAATGGCTCACTGCCATGACGAAGATATTGTTTAGGTAATCTGTATTTAAGCCAACGCTTAGTGGAGCCTATGACTTCTACATCTCCTTTTTCTAAACCTACTTCTTCATGCAATTCTCTAAACATTGCTTGCAACGCTGTTTCACCCGCAGCTAAGCCGCCTTGAGGAAATTGCCAGGCATCGTGACCACTTCTTCTGCCCCAAAACACTCTATCCGATTCGTTGACAAGGATAATACCTACATTCAATCGATAACCGGCTCGATCAATTACCATGATGTCACTGCTTAGACTAAATCGTTAATACCTTGATTTTTCCACAAACTGCAAGACCTTGGCAATCAAATCTGTAAATATTATTAGAATTGATAATCTAATCAAATCTATCCGTCATAATTATTACCACTTCGTGCTTGTATTTTGCTTTTATTTCAGTAATCCCATCTTCCCTTATGATCTATACCGCAAAGATGGCTTTATGCGTGTTTGCCAAAGACATTGGGGGACTCTCCTTTCTGGCCTTTTATTTTTTCGCTATCTACAACAAAGCATTATATAATCAGTATAAATCTCTTATCCTTGAACATCTATGAAGAAACGCATATTAATCATTAACACTGGAGGAACTATCAGCAGTGTGAAAACAGCTCATGGATACGAGCCAGCACCTGGCTATGTAGAATCTGCCCTGGCGCAAATTCCAGCATTAAAACATTTTGATATGCCTGAATACGTTATCAAGGAATACAAGCCCCTTCTCGACTCATCGAATATGACCGTCAATGAATGGAATAGAATAGCCAATGATATTGCTCATGCATATGATCAATTTGACGGATTC
>DAHXKW010000167.1 GCA_027366195.1 Alphaproteobacteria bacterium
GCAGGATAAGAAGGTTTGGAAAGTATTTGTTCCAGATAAAGATTTAAAAAGCGTCACAGAGGAAATGGTTGATAAATTGTGCAAAATGTTTGAATCAACGAAAAATAGAGCGCATGAGTATGTGCGTGCATGTGATTTAGAAGAGAGCGCTTTTCAGTCAGGTCGTGGAGATAGGGGTAATGATCAATTAATTGCGGCTGTAGGGCTTTATCAAAAAATTGCAAAGGATCCAAATACTGATAATTATGTACGTATGCAAGCATTGTTCAGGCTTGGTAAGGTGCTATACTGCGAACCAGAGGTGATTTCTGGAGAGCAGCTTTTTGATGAGTCTGATTTAAAAGAGATGGCAGAGGCATCTCCTGATATATCTCCTGTTTTGATCATGGCTCAGGATTGTTTTGAAAGAATAGTAAAAAACTCCAATTCTTCTGATGTACCTCCTAGTTTGCTTTATGAAGCAACGTATTTTCTTTCGTTAATGTTGCATTACGGAATGGGTCGAGGGAAGGATCTGGAAAGGTCGTACAAATTATGTGAAGAAATATGTGGCAATCCGCCAGGGACGGACAAGGGACTCGTCTATTCTTATAAGTATACTCTTGCCCGCTGGTTGTATCAAGGGACAGGTTGCAAGGCTGATAAGGGTGGGGCAGCGCGTTTATTTAAAGAATTTTTTGAGGAGAATTCTGATGATTCTCTTTTACTACGCTATCTTTCTTTGCTTTTCATGAATCTGATAAACGAATATGAGAGGCAGGATGATATCATGCAAATATTATGGAAAATGTTTCGGTTTGGTTGTGAGTTTTTTGATTTTGGTGAGTTTACTGTTAAATTCGACTTTATTCAAGATGTGACTTTTACGCAAGGAGGTGGCAAAGATTTCCTTGGGTTGTTATCATCAGCGAAGGAAGAGGTTCCAAATCTTCTTGCTGGTTTAAGAAGCCAAGGCAACCAGAGAAACGCTGTATTTAACGCTATGATGGTATTTAACGAAATTATGTTAAAAAGTATGGAACAATACCCCGACTTGTCCAAAAATATTGAAGAATTTAGGAGCTTTGTCAATAAGAAGACAAAGGAGTGGTGGCAGCCTACCCTGGAGTAGGCCAGGAGGGATACCGGCATATAAGTAAGCAGCTCCGTCACTGACGTTCTTGCCAAATTTGTAGGGATCATAACAGCTGTTGGCAATCTTCTTCAGTTTTTTCACCGATTCAAAACACAACTGTCCAACTTTTGGGGTACATTACGAGTCATGAGTTCGATTTTTACCAGCGGCACTAGTTTTTATTGATAAAGACATGTGTCAGCCTTTTGACCCAGAAATATATCTTAATGCACCTTCCGAAAAGTTTTTAGATTGTAACAAAGTTAATGTTGAATTTGATGGAACTTGCTTTGTTTAACAAGGGTCCAACAAAACTTTCAACGCAAGAGCGATGGGGTGATTAGGATGTTTGAGAAGTGGGTTTCAACTCTACAATAGAATCAGCATAATTCTTAGCTTCATCTAAATCATGTGTGATGAACAAGGCTGGGCAGTTAAATAGATGCACCAGTGTTTGTGTTAACTCCATAACACGTTTGGCCATAATAGGATCCAGTGCTGAAGTAATTTCATCTAGAAGAAGAAGTCTTGTAGGCACCATAGTTGCGATAATCAAACTTAGAGCTTGACGCTGCCCTCCAGACAGATCAGACACAAGATCATCTAACCGATTTTCAAGTCTCATTTTTAATAGGGATAAACGTTCTTTAAATAAGATTTTTCTTTTAGATATTTTATATGGTATTAGATAACGTGCTTCACCTCTTTTAAGTCCCAAGCTTAAATTTTCAGCAATCGTCATCTGCCCAATTGTTCCGGCTATAGGATCTTGCAGAATTTGTGCGATGTTTTGTGCGCGTTTGCACATTGGATAATTTGTTATATCGATGCCGTTTAAATTAATTTCCCCTGTTTTGGCTGCGACTTCTCCACTAATTGTTTTTAAAAGTGTTGATTTTCCTGTTCCGTTTGGACCGATAATGCCAACAAGTTGGCCAGGTAAAACTTTAAGGTTGAAATCTTTTAAAATGTATTTTTTTTCATAACAAACAGTTAAATTTTTTATCTGTAACATAGAAGCTTCCTTTCTGAAAAAAACATAAGAGCAATCAAGATCAAGCCCGTGAGTATGTTCATGTCAGATGCTTTTAATCCAATACCAGAGCTATGTAAACCTATAGCAACAACAAATCTATAAACGATTGAACCGATGATGCAACTCAAAATATTTAACCATAGGGATTTAGAAAACAGAATTTTTTTACCAATGATAATGGCGGCAAGTCCAACAACCACAGTACCTATGCCTTGTGAAATGTCTGAAAATCCTTGTTGTAAACAGAATAGTGCGCCGCCCATTCCAATTAAGGCATTACTGATCATAAGACCAATGATTATGTATTTGTTAGTCGATATACCATAGATATTTGCAAGTCTTGGATTGGTGCCAACACTTCTTAAAGCAAGTCCAAAATCTGTTGTAAGAATATAACTACTCATACTCCATACAATAATTGCCATGATGATTAAAATATCTATGTTTTGGATGCCAATTCCTTGAGGAAGGCTTAAATTAGGTGTATTCCCCATAATTCTAAGGTTAATAGAATAAAGCATGAAAGCTGTTAAAATGCCTGATAGCAGGTTAGAAATTCGACCATATGCATATAAAACACCTGTAGTTAAGCCACATAATCCACTGGCACATGTTGCGAGTATTAAAGCGATCGAAGGACTGATCCCGTTTTGGATACTACTAACGATAACAGCAGATCCTACCATAAAACTACCATCACAGGTCAGATCAGGAAAATCAAGGACTTGAAAGGCAAAGTAAATACCAGTGGCAACAATACCGTAAATAAGACCAAGTTCTAGGCTTGTTAAAATCTCTAAACAGCTCATGACCTAACCACCTTTATGACTTTTTTGGGATACTCTGTTGTTAACGAGTTTCCTTGTAAAACCCGTAAAATCATTTTTCCCGTTTGTTTGCCAACCTCATACTGGTCAGGTCCGAGGGCGGCTTTTGCACCCAGCTTAACGGTATCCGTATCGCTGACGTATACGGGTATATTAGATACCTTAGTTATCGTTTTAATAGCGCTTAGCACAGTATTATCATTACTGATAAAGATGGCATCACACCTTTTCATAAGTTGTACAACACTTTGGGCGACATCAGAAGTTTTAGCAATTGTTTGTTCAATAAGTATTAAGTTGTATTTTTCGCAAATATTTTTTAGTTTTTTCACAATGCTGACTGAATTGGCTTCACCAGAATTATATAAAATGCCAAGACGTTTTAGGTTAGGTTGGAGACTTTTGAACAAAGCTAGTTGAGGTTCAAGTGGTATGAAATTTGAAACGCCTCCAATATTTGCAGACACTGGAAGAGAGTTTTTTGGATCCGTGACGGAACTGAAAATAAGTTTTACCTTATTTTGTAGTGCGTATTTTATAAAAGATTGGGCTGATATTGTTCCAATGCCAACGACAATTTTTGGATTTTGAGCCATGAATTTACTAGCAATTTGGCTGGCCAAAGCAGGGTTGGCTTGTGCTGATTCTACTTGGACCTCAAAGCCCTTTTGATACAACACGTCACGAATACCTTTCACGGTTCTATTAAGGGCAGGGTGTTCTATGGTTTGACTTATGTAGATAATTGGACATGGATTTTTTTTAGAAAAAGTTAAAGCTACAAAGCTAGCTAAAACTATGGATGCTAAAATCATCCACTTGATTAACTGTTTCATGATGTATTCTCCTTCATTTTTTTTAAAATATTGGCATACCCCTTATGAGGTTCTTCTTTTAGAAAACGAGCAACGCGGCCGATCGTGGTTAAGCTTGCTCCTGTCATGCGATGAATTTCTCGATAAGATAAATCATTTTTATCTAGTAATTGACAAACCTTCCAGCGTTCCGACAATATGCCGATTTCTTGTGGTGTACATAGATCTTTTAGAAAATTCATCATATCTATGCGTTTGTCGATCAATAAAAAAGCATCGCACAAATTTTCTATACTTTTATGATGGTCATCTGGCATACATACCACAAAATGTACTATCGTATTAACACGATAGTACATC
>DAHXKW010000173.1 GCA_027366195.1 Alphaproteobacteria bacterium
TGGGGCTTAAACCTAAGCGGGACCGATTATGCTTGGTACAACTGGCGACAACAGATGATCGAATCTATCTTGTACAATTTAAAAATAAATTTAATGCCCCTAATTTATGCCGTGTGTTAGCCGATCCATCTATATGTAAGATTTTTCATTATGCGCGTTTTGATATGGCAACTTTGTTCCATCACTTGGGTATTATGCCAGTTGTACCAAGCATAATCGGTCCCGCTTAGGTTTAAGCCCCATCGTTTCGGTATCAATCGCTATTGATCCTGCAATATTGATATCGTCTGGTAGGTCATATTCAAAAAGAATCGTCACTCTTTCTTCTGTAAAGGCTCGCATCCCATATTATGCAGAAAGATATGAAAAAAGGGTATACTGTCCACAGGAGATCATTTAAACGCCGATTATACGTGCTATTTTTCTTGCTATCCGCTAATATTCAAAGTTTGTATCATTCCTTCCTAAATATGACAGACTCTAAACAAAAATTTACTTTACATGAGATATCCATTTACCTGAAAAATCATAAAAACTGGCCCCTGGAAAAGCAAGTCATTCAGGATGCTGAAAAAGAGATCAAACAGTACACAGCTTCTGAACAGCTGGAGTGGTTTGCTCACCATCCACCTTTATCAGCAGCTGGAAAAATTGCGCACGTCAAAGCTTTAATCAAACATAAATCCGAACATGTCAAAAGTACGGCACAAAGATACTGGTCAAATACTAACTTTACCCCGCAAGAACGTACCGCTTTCTTAACAGCCTGCGGTAACTACTTATCTGAACAAGATCATATGCAGCGAATTAATTACCTATTTTTCACAAATCAGCAGGACGAAATTCAGCA
This sequence comes from Alphaproteobacteria bacterium, assembly GCA_027366195.1. Classification (GTDB taxonomy): domain Bacteria; phylum Pseudomonadota; class Alphaproteobacteria; genus DAHXKW01. The sequence goes on from DAHXKW010000173.1 coordinate 851, forward strand.
TATTTTGCCACTTGTTAAATCAAATAGATTCCGTAAAGAAATACAGCTAAGGTTTTGTATTTATAAGGGTAAAATCACCCATTTGCAAAAAACACAGCAAAATCTATCAGATGGATTACGTTATCAGTGGATACGTTTTTGCCGCATCAATCGTAAAGATGAAGAAGCCTACCTTTGGCTCATTCAATCAATCAAAGACAATCCAGAGTATGCAGAACAATGGTGGATTGAACGTAACTGGATGGCCAGACGTTTTATAGAATACGCTTTTTTAGAACCCAAAAAAAAGACACTCTACCTTAAAAAAGCTTTAGATGTTATCGCACATCACAATTTAAAATCCGGAGAAAAATACGCTGATGCTTGCTTTTTACAAGGATTTTTGCAATATAAAATGCATAGTTTTAGCGCCGCTTTTAAAACATTTTCCGCCCTATATGACAATGTCAAAACCCCTATGAGTAAATCACGCGCCGCTTATTGGGCTGGCATTTCTGCTGTTAAAGCCAACAATGACCATGCAAAATCATGGTTTGAAAAAGCAGCGCATCATCCGATGACATTCTATGGACAAGTCGCTACACTACGTTTAAAACGCAATTTGCACGTTTCTAAGCCAGGGAAAGGTCATTGGCCCACACATAATAATTTGGCTGAAACACTTAAGCAGTTTCGGCCCGAAATTTCTTCCGATTTAATTCAACCTTTTTGTAATGCCACTATAGAAAGCAGCCATTCCTTTGAAGAAGCTGAAGCTTTTTGTAATTTTGTCAAAAAAAACTTCAATACAACTTGCTATATCCGCACATGTAAAAAAGCAGCGATGAAATTCGGCAAAAACCCTATGGGACACGATATGTTACCCCTAGTAAAAATCCCAAAAAAATTAACCACTACCCCTCTTGATCGGGCTACCATACAAGCAATCATTTACCGTGAAAGCGAGTGCGACAGATTCGCCAGAAGTGAAAAAGGAGCACTTGGTTTTATGCAGCTCATCCCAAAAACGGCCAAAGCTATGGCACGCAAGCTAGGTATCAGAATAAAAAATGAAAACGATATTTTAAATGCCGATAATAATATCAAACTTGGATTTCACAACATCAAACATGTCCTTGATGCCAATAAAGGATCATATGTTATAGGCTTGTGCTGTTATAATACAGATCCCTGTAACGTGCGTACCTGGCTAAAGGACTATGGTGATCCCCGTAATAAGAATATGAATGTCATAGAGTGGATTGAGTGTATTCCATTTTATGAAACCCGTTCGTATGTAATACGTGTGCTTGAAAATATCGTGAACTATCTTGTCGCAACAGGCTATACTGATATAGCGAAACAACTCTATAAAAAAGAACGGATTTATGGCGATTGAACAAAAATTAGATCAGATTATTGATCGCTATTTAGAACTTCAAAAGCAATTAGAAAGTACAGTTGAAGATCCTAA
>DAHXKW010000174.1 GCA_027366195.1 Alphaproteobacteria bacterium
TTACATCACATGCTCCGAAAACGACAATACCTTGGTAAGGAGACCTGCACAACCGTTTGGGATCAGTTTTACGAATTGGCAGCTTAAGTACTCAAAAAAAATCAAAACTTTATCTCACTGAAAAAATTGCGACAGAACCAACAAATCAGCTTCAAACTGATTACATCCTAAAATGATTGTATTTTTCTGATCATCACTCAGCTTTCCCCAACAAATTCCTATGGGCAAACCTTTAAAAAGATTCTGACAGTATTCTCCCACGTGTGTTTGTCCATCATGAATCTGAGATAACAGATTGTGCGTGATAAATTCTTGTGCTTTATTAAAAACATTGCAAGAAAGAGCTCTATAAGTACCTAAAACCATTTGATCGGATTCCTCCAAAAAGAATTAATCAATTCAGTTGTAGAGTAAACTTCCAGTTTTAGTTTAAGGATGTTCACATGATCTTCGACAGTACGCGAAGAACAGTCTAATATTCCAGCAATTTGTTTACAAGATTTTCCTGTAGATAAGTAGAACAAACATTCTGCTTGTCTTTTTGATAAGGAAATTGTTTTATTGTTTAAAAGCAAATAATAATTTGTCTCTTGGGGAAAAAAACGATTTTGCTTCGATAGAAAATTTCTAAGATTATCAAAATCAATCCTTTGTGATGTATTTTCTCTTTTTATTTCATAAGCAAAACATATAACACCAAGAATCTGTTTATTATGACTAAAAACAGGAAGTTTTGATGTGCTGACTAAAGTAGATAACCCATTCGAATAATGTACATATCTTAGATCGTGTATGCGTGATTGCCCATTTTGTATAACTTTTTGATCATCAGTTCTAAATCTTTCTGCTTCTTCATCTCTCATATCAAGTTGGAAATCATTCTTACCAATAATTTCATCGGGACATTGTAAACCGATTGCACGAGATTGGATAATGTTACAACCTTGCATGACCGAATAGCAGTCCTTCCACGCAATCCAAATGTCTAAATTCTGAAAAACTGCACTTAAGTATTCACCAATATGCGTTTTCCCATCATGAATTTGTTCTAAAAAAGGTCCAATCGATTCTTTTTCAATCATCAAAACCACCTAATCGGGTTGCGCCAAAAACAGTCAATCAGGTCAGCCGTTGAATAGGTACATAGTTTGCGTTTAAGTATATTGATATGATCCTCAATAGTGCGACCTGAACAACCCAGAATATTTGATATTTGCTTAATAGTTTTCCCCATCGAAAGATGCGTCAAACACTCCGCTTGTCTTGACGTTAGACGGATAGATTGATCTCCTATAATGATGTAATAATTTTGACTATTTTTGAACATCCTGCAAATATCACTGACATGATAATTTGAGAGATGCGCAACATGAGAACGTAATGGTTCACGTAATTGATCAATATTAGACCAAAGGACAACTAAGCTCGAAATATCTCCCAAGGATCCATAAATAGGAACTTTTACACTCTGCAGTATTAAGCATTGATCTTTTGTACGATGAAAAGGTTGCCTACTTGTAATTAATGGTTTGCCAGTATTAAACACTTCACAATCTTCTGCCATAAAATTTAGAGCTTCTTTCTCTTCTACAGCCAGGTCTAAACTTGTTCTTCCAATTACAAAATCAGGATTTATTTTAGTATAAGCATCCGCTGCGAATTGATTACAATCCTGGATTACAGAGTTTCGATCAAGCCAACCAATACCAACTGGAAAATCTTTGAATATACATTTTAAATATTGCGATAGATGAGTTTTTCCATCATGAATCTGCTCCAAAATATTGATGGCCGTATCCACTTGCATCATCAAAACCACTGAATTGGGTTGCGCCAAAAACAATCAATCAGCTCTGCTGTTGAATACACGCTCAATTTGCGTTTCAAAAGATTTATATGATCTTCAATAGTTCTGGTTGATCTTTCAAGTATATTTGCAATTTCTTTAATTGTTTTACCTGTTGCCAAATGAATTAAACAACTTGCTTGAATATTTATAAGCGGCATGACAGATTTCTCCGTACCTAAATAATATCTGTTTTTTTGCAATTGAAACCCAAGCACAATATTACGGTATTGATGATGTATAAGATTTTGCAAATTTTTCAATGGAGATTGACGCAATCCAGTGATATTAAAAAAGAAGTCTAACACAAACGGTTGTTGACCATCCTGCAGAGGTATTTTTGTTTCTGAAAGCAATACACATTTTCCATTATGAAGGGATAAGGGCAAAACACTATTAAAGACTGGTTTTTGCTGGGTAATAACATATCGATCATTAGCTACAAAAGCTGCTGCGTCACATTCTTTTGCCACCCCATTAAATGATGTTTTACCAACTGCATCTTCTGGTGTTCTACAATTAAAACAATCCGCTTGCATTTGATTACACCCTAAAACAATAGAATCTTTCTTATCAGGAGTAAGACATCCCCACGACACACCAATAGGTAAATTTTTGAAAAGATTAACACAATAATCACCCACATGTGTCTGACCATCATGAATGTCTGTCAAAATTTGATGCGTGAGATCGATTTGCCATGTATCTAAAATATTACCAATGTTAACAACATTATCTATTAAAACCATTTGATTGGGTTCCTCCAAAAACAATCTATCAACTCAGCTGTGGAATAAACATTTAGTTTGCGTTTAAGTATGTTGATATGATCTTCAATAGTACGAGTGGAACATCCTAATAAATTTGCAACCTGTTTAACTGTTTTGCCAATTGATAAATACGTCAAACATGCGGCTTGCCGTGACGTTAGCTTAATGGTTTCGTTTTGTACAAGAATAAAATAGTTTTCGAACCCTCGGAAGGAGTCCTGTATATCATGATATACAGAACTTATAGCACCAACTATTTTAGTGTCTTTATCAGTCCTGATTTCAGAAGCAATACTCACTATTCCAATAACTTGTCTTTTTGGGTCATACATTGGTAATTTCGTAATTCTGATAGAAGCATCAAGTCCTTTTGCATAACTTACAAATCTAATCGCATGAAGACGCGGTTGTTTAGTTATTAAAACATTTTGATCATCTTCACGAAGCGCTACTGCTTCCTCTTCGCGCATAGCTAATTCAAAATCGTTTTTTCCAAGTATTTCCTCAGGATGCTTTAAACCGATTCTTTGTGCCTTAAATACATTACAACCCAGGTGAACTGATTCCTTGGTTTTCCAACCAATACGAATAGGTAATCCTTGCAAAATCAAACTAAGATATTCACCAACGTTTGCCTGCCCATCATGAATTTGTTCCAAAATATTAACAGCCGTATCAGTACGCATCATTTCAAAACCACCTAATCGGATTATCCCAAAAACAATCGATTAATTCTGCTGTTGAATACACGCCCAGTTTGCGTTTAAGTATGTTTATATGATCTTCAATAGTTCGAGGAGAACAGTTCAGTAAACTCGCAATTTGCTTGATCGTTTTTCCCATCGATAAGCAAGTCAGACTCATGGCTTGTTTGATCGAAAGTTTGGATACATTGCCATGAAATACAATATAATAGTTTTTCTCATTTTTGAATAAAGTAGGCATATCTTGTAAGGTTTGTGACATAACGTGGCTGACACTTTTAGAAACAGACTGCCGTAATCCAGTAACATCATTGCCAAAAATCAATAGACCTGAAGCTATTCCTTCTGAATCATAAATTGGTAATTTTGTTATAGACATAACCGTAGTTACTCCATTTTTCCTTTCCCAAAAATCTAGGTGATTTATTAAAGGCTTGTTATTAACAACAACATCATAGTCTTGGGAAGCAATCACTTCTGATATGCGTTCTTTGACTGGAAAATTTCTAGTTGTCGTTTCTAAAAACTCTAATTGATTTTTGAAACCTACTACTTTGACTGAGAAATCATTACATCCGGTCCAGATCGTATCGGTCTTATCATGGTTCAGATGCCCCCAACTAATTCCAATCGGTAAATTTTGAAAAATATTACAAAAATATTCACCAATATGAGTTTGTCCATCATGAATCTGCGCGAGTGTCTCATAAACAAAAGCAGATATAAAAGAATCCTGATTGTTTGAACTTTTAACATCTAAAACCATTTGATCGGATTCCTCCAGAAGTAATCGATAAGCCGTTCTGTTGAACAAACGCCTAGTTTGTTTTTGAGCAAATTGATATGATCTTCAACAGTACGTGGTGAACAATCTAGTGTTTTTGCAATTTGCTTAATCGTTTTTCCCATTGATAAATGTACAATACATTCAGCCTGCCGTGCCGTAAGTCGCATAGCTTTTCCAGAAACTTCTAGATAATAATACTCCTGATCACAAAATAAATCTGATGTTTTGAAAGCATCGACTTGCGTATTTTCAAACTGGACATCATGAAAAAAACCAAGAACTCCAACGATTTCTTTTTGCAGTCCGTATAAGGGAACTTTTGTGCAATTAACATAATATTTTTCACCATCTTGGCGATGATGACTTTCTATAAAATTTATCTGGTTCTGTCGCAATTTTTTCAGTGAGAT
>DAHXKW010000017.1 GCA_027366195.1 Alphaproteobacteria bacterium
CAATTATTGCTGAATGGAAAGGCACCCCAACAAAAGGAATACCTCTACTTGGAAGACGGGGACAATTGTTCTTTTGGCATGCCTTTGACAATCAGTGCGGAAACTATAATGTCATCGTCGTTGGGCGCAGTGGATCGGGAAAATCGGTGTTTATGCAGGAGTTACTTGTTAGCACACTACGCTTAGGGGGGCGCGTATTTGTTTTAGACATCGGCAGATCTTTTGAAAAGACTTGCCTGCTTCTTGAAGGACAATTCATTGCTTTTGAAAAAAATTCTCGCCTATGTCTAAACCCTTTTAGTAATATCCCCCTGCATGACGAAGAAATACAAAGTGATATGTTCGCCATGATGAAGTCATTATTGGCCATGATGGCAGCACCTACTCAAAATACTTCTGATTATGAAAATGCTTGGTTAGAAAAATCAATCGTAGCCACTTGGCACGATAAACAACAAGAAGCGACAGTCAGTGATGTTTCGAATTGGTTACTCGAGCAAACAGACAACACGGCAAAACGTCTAGGCACGATGCTCACACCATTCACAAAAAATGGGATATACGGGCGTTATTTTGAAGGTCGTAACAACGTCGACTTCACAAACCCTATGGTTGTTATCGAACTTGAGGAATTAAAGGAAAAAAAGGACTTACAAAGCGTTGTTTTGCAAATGTTCATCATGACTATTACTGCCCAGATGTTTTTGGGAGATAGAAAAACACCATTTCATATATGCATTGATGAAGCATGGGATCTGTTACGTGGTTCTCAAACTGGCCCTTTTATAGAAACTTTGGCTAGAAGGCTACGTAAATACAACGGCTCCTTGGTAATTGGCACTCAAAGCATTGAAGATTTTTATCAGACTCAAGGTGCTATGGCTGCTTATGAAAATAGTGATTGGATGTGCTTACTGGCACAAAAAGCATCGTCTGTTGACCGACTAAAAGAAAACAAACGTTTAACTATGGATATAGGCATGGAGGCTGCCTTAAAAAGTCTACGGATGCGTGCTGGTGAATATAGTGAAATCCTCATTTTCAATACACAAGAAGGCTATGCCATCGGTCAATTGTGTTTAGACCCTTTTTCATCATTACTTTATTCTACAAAAGCAAAAGACTATGAACATGTCAAAACACTACAAGCTTCAGGCCTTTCTATTGCTCAAGCTCTAGATTCGTTACTGAATCAGACAGAAACCGATACTGCCACTCCACCACAAAACAAAAATAAACAATCATATGTCTGAGATTATCACATACGGCGCAGGGGATACATTAACACATGTATTTAACGCTATCGCTATGCTCATGAATGGATCATCCGGAAAATTTTTTAGACCATTGATGTTCGTTGGTGCAACAATAGGTGCTTTTTGGGCAATCAGTAAAGCATATTGGGAATCTTCAGTCACCCCTATAATAATACAGTGGCTAATACCGATGCTAGCACTCTTAACCATATGTTTTGTACCCACATCTACAATTCACATCACCGATATAGTAACCAGAAAAAGCCACACTGTTGACAATGTACCATATGGTCTTGTCCGTACAGCTGAAACTTTAGGTACAATCGGGTACATGATTACCTCTTATATAGAACAGGCCTTCCAAGTACCCTCACCCACCAACAAGGGGCTAACTCAGAACGGTCACACCTATCATAAAACTGGAATGATCTTTGGCGCAGAAAACCTGCTTGAGATATCACACTATGCTATAACCGATGAGCTCCTTGCACGTAATATGCGAGACTTTGTTCATAATTGTGTCACCTTTGATATCTTGTTTGGCAAATACTCTATGGATCAACTTAAAAATAGCCCAAATATATGGGAGCTCATTAAAAACAATACATCTAACGTACGTATGTTCACCAAGTGCGATCACGGGAAAACACGCTGTACACTCGTATCTTGCAAAGAAGGGGCTAGTCAGCTACATGAAACTCTAGGAAAACATATAGATGGATTGTCTAAACACCATATTCTTCAATATTTACCAACCTTTTATGAACAACTAACGGGTATGGCAACAAATGCCACAAATACTATTTCACAGCAAGTTATGATGCATACATTGGTCGATGCTATTGAAAGAAAATGTGATGCCAGCAACTTAGGTACAAATTTTGCGGTCAGACGCGCCTACATGCAACAGCGGCACACCTATGAAGTTGTCGGCCTACTTGCTGCAAAATCGCTAGTTATTATCCGCAATGTACTTGAAACATTAATTTACGCATCTTTTATTTTTATAATGCCATTATCACTTCTACCTATGGGATTCCGTGCGTTTTTAAAGTGGCTTTGGCTGGCTGTCTGGATACAACTTTGGCCACCCTTATACGCCATATTAAACTCAGGAATTATGCTTGCGGCTCAGCACAGTGCCAAGCAAATTATTGGAGAAAGCACGGGGTTAACACTCCTCACATCCACTGGTTTAAACAATTTAGCAATAGATATGCAAACCTATGCAACATACGCTTCCTTAAGTGTTCCATTAATAGCGTATGCAATTTTACAAGGGGGAATCTCATCATTTTCTCAATTGGCACTTTCATTAGCTGGTGTTTCACAAAGTGTTGGTAGCACAGCTGCACAAGAGCAAACGACTGGCAATTATAGTTATGGTCAAGTCGGCATTGAAACAACAAATGCTTTTTCAGAAAATATGCTCCAATACCAAAAGGCCCCTATGCTATCCTCTGGCTTTTTTCAAGAAAATCGGGGAGATCACATGACAATACATGGTCCACAAAGTATGGTCATGCACGATTCAGTTTCTCAGCTACCTTTTGAACTTAATGCATCACAACAAATTAGCGAGAATTTAAGACGCGGCTCTCAAGAATTGGACGTTTACAGCGATCAAAAGCGCGAATCCCTAACAAAAGGCATGGCTCACTCAACACGTATATCTGATGATTGGATAGAACATACTGCTCAGACAAAAAGTTATGACCAAATAAAATCAGAGAGTAGTGGCAAAAGTATTATGCGTACCTCACAAGAACTACAAAAACAAGCAGAGTCCTGGGGAAAACAGTTTAACATTTCTGCTAAAGACTCTATTTCTTACCTGTCCCATATTGGACTAGGACTGAATCTTCCCGTCCTTAAAATCGGCGGAGAATATCAAAAACTATCCGGAAGTGCACGAGACAAAATAACAAGTAGTGGCCAACAATTTATTGCCGAAACTGGTTTTATGCGAAATTATCAAGAACATGTCAGCCTAGCGCACAACAAAAGCATGAATCAACATGATGAAAAAGGAAAACGAGTCTCTGAAACACTGAGTAAAACACAGGAAAAAAATCAACAACATCAACAACAAATCGAAAAAAATATCCAGGTTTCAAAAAATCTATCACGTTTAGCTGAAGTCGCTGAAAACAAGGCTGTAATTTGGAATCAAAAATTTACGCAAGAATTTGTCGATCATTTATCCCAAGAAAAACTTTCTAACGGCCAGATACGTGGACGGCAATCTGCCGCTCACCTTATTCGCCATAGCCCCATAGAACGCGACGTTGCCATTAGACGTTTTTTAGCTACAAAAGAAAAGGAATTTTTATCTCGCTATGATTTGTCCACAGAAGAAGGATTTCAACAAGCCTGCCAAGCTCTTACTGGACAATCAACCGCGCTCCCAAAAACCAGCCGATCCAAAGCACTATAATTTTTATGTTGGAGGTAGCATGCAAATTTAGCCCATAGGTCGGGTGTGATTTTAAAAAATGCTGACAAAACATTAGCTATGATCTCAGAAGGTAAAACATGTTCATTCAACCTATCAGCGCCTGACGCTTGATGTTCACAAGTTAATTTTTGTTTAAGCTGCTCAAGCGCCACAATGTTTTCAACACATGAAAGGGAAGAAAGATGATATTTGGCATAGTAAAGAACCATTGCAAAATCAAAATCATACTTCACTCCACATAATAAAAAATCAAAAATATAATAAAGGAAAACATCCCTTTGAAAACTGTTGGATAGAGATGTAGAACCATCTACCACCAGCATGAGAAAATCAGATAGACCACAAACATTAATTAAATTTCTTGAATACAAGTAAGCACTAAAAAAATAGCGCCACAGTTTGCACTGTTGCTCTGTATCATTCCCGACCATAATGCATGCACAATTAGACTGAAACTCTACCCCCTCTCGTGCCATTAGACCTAAAACGGGTAAAATCGTACAAGATAAGGTAACCTTTTCAAATGCTGGATTAGAAAAAATATGAAACAAAGCAGACGCATATATATGCGCAGTTAAAGGGGTTTTTGTATAGTTAAGCGGTATATTAACAGGTACTCTACAATTATATTCTAAAATTTTTCGCGTATAATCAGCAGGCACACCTAAACAATCTTCCAAATAATATAAAGGCGTTTCCTGGATAGAAGCAATTTTCATGACTCCCTCTATTACAAAATTTCAATATTTTGATCATGAAAACGAGTAATGACTTTTTCGATTGCTTTATTACACATACGACGTATTTCTTTTTCCATTTGATCCGCCATCAATCCTGAAATATAAATTTTTCCACGACAGGTTAACTTTGCCTTATTTCCCTCAACTTCCTCTATTGTCCAATCCAGATCTGCTTTGGCCATACCAAACATCAGAATATTGATATAATTATGAATTAAAACTTTCTTTCCATTAGGAATATCCTGACTTTTAATCACAATATCTGCATCTGCTGAAAATGAACGATATGTAAATGTTTTACGCGTATGTTCAGTTTTGACAGTTAATTTTTTCATGTTTATCAAATCGTGAGGGATATAATCCTCAGCATTCATAACCATGTTATGCAAACCATCAACGTCTTGCGCATGAAAAAGATATTGCCCTGCAACATTCAAGCAATCTTTTGTTTTGTGAAAGGAGATTAGATCTTTCATCAGTCTACCTCAAGTTTGTGAAAACTTATGAGGCATCGATGAGGCGTATAATCTAGATTAGACATTTTTTCAAAGCAGATGCAACAGGTTTATTACAAACCCTTGATTCAACCCAAAAAACACGCAACAATACAGGCGTAAATGGTGTGCTGCAAATCTGATGCCTTCTCTTATTAAAATGCCTGCTCTTAGTCCTACGATGGAAAAAGGAACCTTATCCAAATGGCTAAAAAAGGAAAATGATAAAATTTCTGCAGGAGATCTTATTTGCGAAATTGAAACTGACAAAGCCACTATGGAATTAGAAGCGGTAGACGATGGCATTCTTGGAAAAATTTTAATTCCTGACAATACTGAAAATGTCCTAGTTACTACGCCAATTGCTGTTTTGCTATCCGCAGGAGAAAAAATAGAAGATGCAACAGATTTGCTATCTAGTATAATCAAACCCACCACAGCGCAAACTGCTCCTCAAACACCAAAAGATGTGATACCCCCCCCACAACCATCTCAATTGAAAAATATAGAACAAAGTGAAAGAATTTTTGCCTCCCCTCTAGCAAAACGTTTGGCCAATGAACAAAATATATCTCTTCAAGATGTAATGGGATCAGGACCGAATGGAAGAATTATTAAACGCGATATTGAAAACTACTCATCTTCTACATCGCAGCCAAACCAAAAACAAGAAACTCAGAAAATTATGCTATCAGGAATGCGGAAAGTTATTGGAAAACGCTTAACAGAAGCCAAACAAAATATCCCGCATTTTTATCTAACGATTGATATCAACGCAGAAAGAATGCTTGCCATGCGCGCATTGATGAACGAACAAAATAAAGATATGAAAATTACAGTCAATGATATCATCATCAAAGCCACTGCATGTGGACTAACAGATATACCTACACTCAATGCAACCTTTCATGATGATTACATCATGCAATATAGCCAACCTGATATTTGTGTTGCTGTATCGATTGAAGGCGGTTTGATCACACCTATTCTATCCTCTGTTCACACCAAAAATTTACGAACCATTTCTTCTGAGATAAAAGTGTTAGTCGAGAAAGCCAAAAACGGCAAACTGAAACCCGAAGAATATCAAGGGGGTACATTCACAATATCAAATTTAGGTATGTTTGGTATTCAACATTTTCAAGCCATTATTAATCCTCCCCAAGTGGCTATTTTAGCTGTAGGCGCTGTTCAACAAAATGGGCTAATGAGCCTAACATTATCTGTTGATCATCGTGCCGTTGATGGCTCGGATGCCGCTAAATTTTTGCAAAAACTTAAAATGTATCTGGAACAACCAGAGCTGATGCTTGTATGAAGCAAAAATTAGACTCTAAAAAAAAGAAAAGAACAGAGCAGCAAAAACGGTGGCTACTACGCCAGATTAATGATCCTTATGTGGCAAAAGCCAAGAAAGAAGGCTATCGTTCACGTGCTGCTTATAAATTAATCGAGATTAATGACAAATTCAAATTATTCAAACCAGGACAAAATATTTTAGATCTGGGCGCTGCCCCAGGTAGCTGGCTTCAGGTTGTAAAACAAAAAGTAGGGAAAAAAGGTGCAATTACAGGTGTAGATCTTCTTCCTATAGAACCTATTGACGATGTGAATTTAATACAAGATGATTTTCGCAGTTGGTGTAAAACTATCATCCAAAAATTTGATGGCGTTATCAGTGATATGGCGCCCTCCTCTACTGGCTTAATGCACGTTGATCAACTTAAAATGGCTGGATTGATTGAAGATTTATTACCCTATTTATCTGATCTGTTAGTACCGGAAGGTTTTTTCATATTTAAAACATTTCAAGGTGGATTGAATAATGAGATTCAAAAAAATCTAAAGCAAATGTTTAAAACGGTAAAACATTTCAAGCCAAAAGCTAGCCGTTCGGATTCACGTGAAACTTATGTAATATGTTTAAGTTTTACTGTATCCCAATTAACTCAACATCAAAACATAACGTTGAATTAGCAGGAATAACACCGCCAACAGCTTGAGCGCCATAACCCAGACTTGGCGGAATAACAAGTTTCCTTTTCCCACCAACCTTCATCGTTGATAAACCTTCGTCCCAGCCTTTGATAACCTGCCCAACCCCTAATGTGAATGTAAGTGGCTGTCCTCGATCGACTGAGCTGTCAAACTTTGTTCCATCTCTTAAAGTTCCTGTGTAATGGACTGTAACAACCTGCCCAGTCTTTGGTGTTTCACCTGTACCCACCTGAACATCTTCATACTGCAATCCTGACGTTGTCGTAATTAACTTACTTTCATCCATTTTACACCCCACAAATAAACAGCTGATCACAAGACCAATCCATAATTTAGTGTACATGATTTTCATAAATATTCAGACTCAAACAACTTATCTTAACCTATTCTACCCCTACCTAAAGCTTAGACTAGATCCAAAAATTTCAGATTATTATGGGAATAGGAACAATACTAACTGCTAACCTAGCTCAAGCTTTAACTATTTTTAGGTTTAATTACTTTCATGCTTGCATCCAAAAATTTACGCAGATCTGTAAGTTCGTCTGATTTCTCAGAAGTATTATCGTAGTCGTAAGCACCAGCAAGTAAGTTACCTGCCTTTGTTGGTGATTTGTTGGGGGTGTTTTTGATTGCAATATAACCTGAACAACGTGCAAACACTTGAAAACGCACATAAAAACAGCCATGCACCCTATCATAATTAAGATTTTGTCCCTCTGCAGCCCAACCTGTTGAAGTACCCATACCTGCTTGTTCGTCTACAACAGCCACTTGCACTCTCTTTTCATCATTACGCTCTATTGCTGCAATTAGTGGAAAATTGTCTGGCGTATCCGCTATAACAATCAAGCACATTCCCGTCTGTTTACCTCGTTTTGTCTGCTCTCCAACTCCTGCAACGCAAGGCGCACTATTGTGAGATAAATGGGCATAATAAACACCCGTAAATAATTCTTGATTCTCTTTCCTAGTAGAACATTTTACCTGCTTACCACCCGTTGGCTTGAATGCCATCCATAAATGTGGTGCCTCATTAGGGTCAAATCTGTATTCCCAAAACGCATCACTCAAAGAACTAGTAGAAGGGAGTCGCAGGGTAATAGGAGCCATATTATTTTCCCGAAAACTATATTATGTATGGGATAAGTATATCTTGATAAAAATAAAAATTAAGTTAACGGTTATCAAAATTACGTTAAGCAACCATATGGGTCATTTGACCGGGCATAAGAATTGTGATGACGCCTGCAAAAGCACACATGCACGTACATACATTACTAAGTGTTGGCATGTTATTAACCAACACCGTTGGACTACCAGGAATCCATGGTGCTACCGTAACAGGTGTACAGGGCATAGGCGTTGGCGTTCCCAACGCAGCAGCAGTTGCCGCTATAACTGCCGGATTGGTAGGGCTTGTACACATTCCGAAAGGCTTAACATTCATAAAAGGAATATGATCCATAATATTAGCTGCTGGCATATTCGAAGATACTAATTGATGGGTGGGTAAAAAAGTTAGAGGCGTAGGGGCAACACCAAAACTACATTTGGCTACCGCTGTATTAACAACCTGACTTGACAATGTTGCCTCCTATGCACCATCTAAGATTGTTTATCACTTGCTTCCACTTCACGCTTGATTTCTTCAGACTCTTTACGTTTAATAGCACTTTTAATACTACCATCCAAACCTTTTACAGCTAGAATCCACGCGCCACAGACCACAGCAAATATAACAGCCGTATATGGCGCAAATATCAGCACATTTTTAGATGCCAAAAGAATAGCCATTGTACTTTGAATAAATGCGCCACCTGCTTTACCAGCACGACCACCAATCACATCAACAGCGGCTTTACCTTTACTCTTTAATTCTGGGTCAAGAGGTAAGTAGGCCATGTTGTAGGTAGGATCAAACAAACTATATTTTATAGCTTTAGACGACGTAACAATAATAGATCCTAAGACTACAGCAGTAAGAACAGGATCCATATTTGCAAGCAAGTGCATAGCTAAATCTTTACCAAGAATAAAGAAGAAGAAAACACCGCCTGAAAAAATAAAGAATAAAGGCGTAATCAATGCAGATACAAGCCATGACATACGACTTAGCACATTCGCACCAATTAACCAACCAAACAAAATAGCTAAAGTTCCTGTAAGCTGTGAATAGCGTCCCATAAAGGCCGTATAAGCAACGTTATCACCTTTAAAGTAAATACCTAATTGATTCTTCATCTGAACTTCAACAAGATTGATAGAAATCCCATACCCTATTAAAAGAAGGGTTATATAACCTAACTCTTTAGAATGGAAGATTAGCTTAGCAGACTCTATAAGACCAGGCTTATGCTTTTTCTTTTTTTGCGTGTTTTCTTCTGTTGGATCATAGTATGTTGGATCTGTTAAAACATTTGTATGCATCCAACGATAGATAAACATAGGAATTAATCCCATAACAACAATCATGCCACAAAGCCACTTCAAAGAGTGTGTCCAAGGATCAACACCGACTAAATCTTTGGTAATACCTTGTGAAAAGAAAACAAGTGCTTGCCCAGAAACTAATAAAGATGTGTTAGCGATAACACCAAATAAACCATAAAAGCGTTTAGATTCATGAACACGAGTAATACGGTTAGCAAATTGCCAAAACATCAAGGCAATCATAGCACTACCCCAAATCTCGGATAGAACATAAAATAAAGCATACGTCCAATGTCCATAAATATCTATGAATCCAGATAAACGCGGATATACCTCATGCAACGCTTGTATGGTCTGTTGTGCCGGATGCAACATTTCCAAATTTGGATATAGCACGAAACCAAACAAACCAAAAAAAGTTATAAAAGGCGTAATAATAACATAAAATAATTTTTCTGAGCTAAAGATATTAGACAGTTTGGCGTAGATTACGACAAATAAAACGGCTGCTGGGGTTACGCAATATAACTTTAAAAAACTGATAAGGTTGGCGCCTGCCGCGTTAACAACAAGAGAATCTTTCATGTCACGCATAACCGTGTAGTTAAACAAAATACACCACATAATCAATGCAGTAGGTATGAATTTTTTTAATTCAAAATTGTGAATAGGCCATAATGCTCCACGTAAACCTTTAAATTCGTGTAACAGCTCAGACTTCTGATCAGTCATAATCCCCTTAAAATAATGAAAAACTTTACCCCCCTATTGTATACTCAATTTATGGAAATAACCAAACATCTTAATTTTTAACCAGTATATGGACAGGACACTTCATAAAATTCAAAGTATCAATCTCCAATATTATGGCAGGAAAAAATTACGTGCTTTTACGGATACTGAAAAAGATCTGTATACAGACCTATATCCTAAAATTAAATTCGATGGTTCAGGCGATACTCTTGAAATCGGATTTGGTATGGGTGACTTTTTAATACGTCAAGCTCTTACCTTTCCACACACTCAATTTATCGGCGTTGAACCTTTTAAAACTGGTGTCGTAAGTCTTTAAAAAAAAATAAAACAATACAATATCCAAAACATCAAAATTTATCATGGAGTAATTCATGAAATTATTCAGAATCTTCCTCAATTGGACGCCATATACATCCTCTTCCCGGATCCTTGGCCTAAAAGAAAACATCACAAGCGCCGCTTAATTCAAATCGACTTTTTAAAAACCATTCGGCAGTATATAAAACCTGGGGGTCATCTTTACATTGCTTCTGATCATACCGACTACCAAATCTGGATTGAATCAGTTTTGAAAAAAAAATATGGAAAAGAATTTAGTAAAAAGGAGGTGGCCGAACCTTTCTCAAACTGGTTGCCAACAAAATACAATGATAAGGCAAAAGTTGAAGGTCGAATTTCAAAGTATTATGATTTAACTTTACCTTAATTTTTTTAGATCATACTCGATAACATGGTGGAATGTTAGATTGATGAAGTTCAATCCATAGCTAATAAAAATCAGTCTATCCATGCCCATGGGTAGATTTCGCTTTGTTTATTACAAAAGTGCGCGCGCATTTTTATAATAAACAACTTGGCGACGGGGATGGAACCCTTTCGCACAAGATTAACGTTTTTGTAACAATTCAAGTTACAATAGATGTAATGGCGAAGCTATGTAGTGGTGGAGGCGGGACGGGAGCTTCCGGCGTGGCCGAATGGGCGGGCCCCATGCTAGCGCAGCACTCTACCTAAAAATCTACCAACTTCTTAAAAATCCCAAATGAATACAAATTCTTACATGCAGCTCGCTTTGGACATGGCAAAAAAAGCTGAAGAACAGGACCTGGTCCCCGTCGGATGTATTATCGTCCATAAAGATAAAGTTATTTCTACAGCGCATAATGGCTCGGCGCCTTTCGAACACGCTGAATACCTCGCCATCAAAAATGCTTATGAAATATTAGAACAAAACATAAGAGATGCAGAGATTTATGTAACCTTGGAACCCTGCATGATGTGCACGGGAATGATTGCTTTATGTGGCATTCAAACTGTTGTTTTTGGTGCCTATGACACAAAAAATGGGGGTATTGATCACCGCTGCATCCCAACTTTCAAAAACACAGTGGGCGGAATTATGGAAGGTGAATGCGGTCAGTTATTATCAGAATATTTTCAGAAAAAACGGTAAAATTCCTGCTAACACTATAACAAATTCCGGACAAAATAGTTATTTATGAGAGGTTTGATTAAGGTATTGATCTGTTATCCTCGTGCAAGTGAAGATCCATGAATCGATTGCCAGTCAATGGATTCCCACTTTCTCGGGAATGAAGCAATTCAAATGTCAATAAATTTAGTTTGGGTAAGAATCAATTATTTTAGTGTTACTATGTAAAAAAGACAGATGCAGAATTCAGTTGGCTATGTACGACGTCGTTGTCATTGGTGCTGGTCCAGGTGGTTACGTGGCCGCCATACGAGGTGCACAATTAGGATTGAAGGTCGCTCTTGTTGAAAAAGAGCAAGTAGGCGGTACTTGTTTAAACTGGGGATGCATCCCTTCAAAAGCACTATTGAAAACGTCTGAATTGGTTGATTCTATTAAAAAAGCAAAAGAATTTGGACTAAAAGTTGAAGGATTATCGATAGACTTTCCTGCTGTCATTAAAAGATCTCGCGCTATTGTAGATCAACTAGTAAAAGGTATAGTAACCATTTTAAAAAGCCATGACATTACAGTCATTAAAGGTACAGCCAAATTTAAAAATGCAACAACACTGGACGTGGATGGGCAAGCTATTCAAGGAAAACACTATATTATAGCAACAGGCGCAAAATCACGAAAACTACCCAATGTTGAAATTTCAAAAAGAATTTGGACAGCAAAAGAGGCTATGTTACCCGATCTGCAAACTCCTCCCCAAAAGTTACTCGTTGTGGGATCTGGTGCTATAGGCATGGAATTCGCAAGTTTTTACCATTACATGGGATCACAGGTCACCGTAATCGAACTATTAGATCGCATCTTACCTCAGGAAGACGCAGAAATTTCAGCTATGGCAGAAAAAATGTTTACAAAAGCAGGGATACATATTTTAACTAAACAATCGGTCCAATCGCTTGTCGAAACAAAAACTGGTGTTGATGTTACTTTTAGCGGAGGTTCGAAGGATAGTTTTGATGCTGTTTTGATCGCTATTGGAATAACCCCCAACACAGAAGGACTTGGCCTTGAAAACACAAAAATAAAACTTGAAAAAGGGCACATTGTCATTGATGAGCACAATAAAACCGCTGAACCAAATATCTTTGCTATCGGCGATGTTGTAACACCACCTTGGCTAGCTCACAAAGCTTCACATGAAGGTGTGAATGTCATGGAATATATCGTAACTGGCAAAATGCACCCTCTTGGGCCTATACCCGCTTGTACATATTGTTATCCACAAGTAGCCAGCGTTGGGTTAACAGAAATGCAAGCACGTGAAAAATATGGTGATTCAATTAAAGTTGGGAAATTTCCTTTTGTCGGAAACGGAAAAGCCTTAGCCACGGGCAAAGATGAGGGGATGATTAAATTAATATTCCATAGTAAAACGGGAGAATTACTAGGCGCCCACATGATCGGCGCAGAAGTAACAGACCTTATTCATAGCATGGTATTAGCTATGACACTAGAGACCACTGAAGCTGAAATCATTCATACTATTTTTCCCCATCCAACTCTTTCTGAAATGATCCATGAAACAGCCTTGGATGCATTTGGACAAGTAATTCATATGCCAAAACGTAAATAATTATTTACCATTTAGGTAGCAAAATAACAAAAAGAACTACAGCTATTTATAGTGAAAGCTATTGTTTTTAGTGGTTATGAAGATTTAGCGAAGGCTATTGGAATGAAAATTTTTCAATGGGAATTTCGGCACTTTCCTGACGGAGAGTCCTATGTACGAATTATTGATCCTGTGCCTGAATCTATAACTATACTTTGCGGCCTAGAACATCCTGATACGAAAATTGTGCCTCTAATCCTGCTCACCAGAACTCTAAGACGTTTAGGCGCAAAACATATTACTCCTAATTTCCCATAAAAATTATACCTAGGTATATCAAAAGCGAAGATTGGCAAATGTTTTCGCTTGATTTTCGCCAAATTCATAGGTATAGTTATACCTATGATCGTGAGGTTGAGAT
>DAHXKW010000034.1 GCA_027366195.1 Alphaproteobacteria bacterium
TTTTACGAATGAACATGTCTTTATTAGATACAGACCTAACTTAAATAAAATAAATATTTATGTTAAAATTAAATTATAATAAAACATTTCAAATATAAATGACAAATACAATAAAAATACTTTCTTTAGATGGCGGGGGATCAAAAGGTGTCTTTCATCTTTATTTCTTAGAAGCTCTTGAAAGACAGCTTAACCAACGCACGAGAAATACCTTTGATTATATTGGCGGCACATCGGTCGGTGGCATCATTTCCCTTGTTCTAACCCACCCCCTACTTTGGATGGATAATAGAAATGATTTTTGGGTATCGGATCTTAATAGCAAAAAAATAGATGAGAAATTGCTTTCAGTAGTTTTTGGGCCCCCTCGATCTATTTTTACCCCACCAAGACTGGGGATATTTTCTCCTAAATACACCGATCGCGCTGAACATATGCAAAATTTTTATGATAATGAATTCTTTGGCAAAAAGAACTTTGGTGGAAACGACGTCAAACCAACTATGGTTTTTAGTTACAGCCTAACAGAAAACTCCACTAAAATTTATAAAAGTTGGCGCCCGGTCAATCAAACCATTCCTTTATCTATCGTTGCACGCGCTACAAGCGCCGCCCCTACTTTTTTCCCTGCAGTTGTCCACAATGGTGAGGTTCTCATTGACGGTGGCGTTGCGACCAACGACCCTAGTTATTTGATGGGACATGAAGCGCGCAGAAACATGAGAGATTTCAGTCATCCGCTTATTATAATATCCCTAGGTACCAGCATAAGAGGATTTGCAGATTACTCTTCATGTTATAACGGCGGTCTAACTCATTGGGGGCTAAAATTTGTTAATTTTTCTATGGAAACCCAACAACGTATTGTCAGTTATCTCAATGGGCATTCCTCTAATTGCTCCCTGTTTTGTGATGGCTGTACTCAAAATCATTTTCATGAAATCTTAGGCTCAGATCAAAACTGTTTCGCAGACTATCACTACTATGACAACATACATTATTTTAGATTCGCACCTTTAGTTGACAGCATATTAGATAACACCAACCCTGTTCTACTAAACCAATTAAAAAAACAAGCAGAATCGTTTTTCAACAGCAATAGCCAGATTGTGGAAAAAATGAAGAGTCTACTTACACCTCAATAATAGTTTCTTAGAACATCTACATCTTTTTTCCACATATCTGGCATTAAATCTGCAACAAAATTTCCATTTTTAATAATCAAAATTCTATCAGAAATAGCTGACAAAAACTCAAGATCATGTGAGGCAATAACCATCGCTACATGCATTTTTTTTACACTCTGCAAAAGTTGCATAACATCTCGTGTCGAAACAATATCTAAGCCTGACGTCGGTTCATCACATAAAATCAAATCAGGCTTCATAGCCAATGTTCTGGCTAGGGCAACTCTCTGCTTTTGTCCCCCAGATAGCTGATTAGGAAGCATATCAGAAATTTGCGTAAGGTTAAGCCGCCTCAGCAAATCCTGAGCAACTTTTGCTGCTTCTTTATTACGGAGAACATGTAATGGCGCATAGATAATGTTCTGCGCAACTGTCATATGCGGAAAAAGCTGAAAATCTTGGAATAAAAACCCTATAGTCCCCTTACATGTGATGGCCCCTGAATCAGACTTTTCCAACCCTTGTATGCACCGCAGTAAAGTTGATTTGCCACTACCGGACAAACCTGCCAAACCAATTACCTGACCCTTTTTCACATCAAAAGACAGTTTGTTAAAGACTGTGGTCTCTCTAAATTTTTTTGAAAGATTATTAACGGACAGCATGACACCACCTTTTTTCAATAAACTTGCCTAGATAAGAAATAAAAACAACAAGAATATAATAGTAAGCACCAGCAACGCATAAAGGTCCCAAATGATCAAACTTCTGAGCAGCTAATATTTGGGCCTGATGCATCAGATCTAGTCCCCCTAAAACTGAAACTAGCGATGTATCTTTCAAAAGCGTAATAGATTCA
>DAHXKW010000039.1 GCA_027366195.1 Alphaproteobacteria bacterium
TGAAGTGACCCCCATCGTTCCCACAACAGAAAGTGGAAATTAAGAGAGTCCCAACTCAAGTCACTGTATTCTGTTCATGGTTTCTTTTTAAAGTCAAACAATATTTTACAAACTACTACTAAACACCTCATGCGGCCGCTGTTTGATACGTTTTGCTTCTAACCTCATCAAAGTAAACACACCTGGGTCTCCTGTATTGCAAAGCCTGATGGGGCCTTTCATTGTTATAGTACAGAATGAAATCAGCAATCCCTTTTCTTAAATCAGAGATGTTCTGATAGTGCTTGATATTGATATCTTCATATTTAATTGTGCGCCAAAAACGTTCTATGCGAATATTATCTATACACCTACCAACGCCATCATGGCTAATACGAATATCACGGCGTAGAAGCTCTATCAACCATGCCTCTCCTGTGAATTGAGATCCTTGATCTGCGTTAACAATATCAGGAACACCATATCTTGTAATGGCTTTTCGTAAGGTCTCAACAGCATGTTCTGCACACATGGTGGTTGCTAACGTCCAACCCACAATGTATCGACTATGCCAGTCAATCAATGCAAATAGATAGACCATACCCGTTGGCAACCTGATGTAAGTAATATCAACTGCCCATACCTGATTGGGTGTATTAATACAAAGTTCCTTTAACAAATATGGATATCCATGGTCGTCCTTAGATGGTTTTGATGTATTGGGACCTGGTGCCACCGATCTTATGTTCAAAAACCGCATCAATTTTTGTGTTTTCTTTTTGTTGATCAAAAATCCCTCTTCTCGTAAAAGCACATGGATCTTCCGATAGCCCAATGCCGGTCTTTCTGTATACATCTCAAGAATTCGATTGATTAGTTCTGTATCATCGAACCGCTTGACGGGCTGATAGTACAAGTATGAACGATCTATATCTATTAAGGCACACTGTCTGCTCACACTGATCTGTTCATCAATATTGATCATAGCGCGCTTTGTTTTTAGATCGAGCGCTCTAAGGCGCGTTTTAAAAAATCCAGTTCCATCGTCAACTGACCCACCTTTCGTTCTAAATTATCCGTTTCTTGTTGCTGATGTGTTTTGGTTGAACGATCTTCAAAAATGCTTGCCCCTTTTTCCATAAATGCTTTTTTCCATTTAAATAGAACACTTTGATGGATGCCATAATGACTACAAAGCGCTTGTATGGTTTCTTCGCCCTTAATCATTTTGACCACAGCTTGAAATTTCATTTCTTTGCTGTATGACCTTTTTTTAACTGACATGACTGCCTCCTTTTGATCCAATTTTACTCTTCCCTTGAATCAGACACACTCTCTTCGTCAGTTGTGGGGTTTTAGGGGGTCACTTCATATTAGCAACTGTCTCTCCGTCGAGTCCTTTATTGGACAGATCTACATCGATTGTACAATTATGAAAATGGTATTTGCCTAAATTACCAACTAAGGTATCTGTTGGTTGTCCAGGTACGATATTGAAAGCTCTTAAAGATACATAAAAGCATTGTTCTGTTAAATCCTTAGCCCAAGGTTCTACACCAGCTAGACTCACCCCGGGTTGATTTGGACACTGTTTGGCTGCAAGGAAACCCTCGATAATAGCCTGCAAGAATTTAGCTTGTAAATACAGCTTTCCACCCTTGAAAACCGTCTGACCAGCAGCTTCATACCAAGATCGCGATGCACCTAATGACCAAAGAAGATACTGCGCATATAACGCAATACCAGAATCAACAATTGATTTTCGATATCCATCCTTATCATAGAGTGGTGCCAATCCCTGTAGTATTAGTAAAGCTTTTGCTTTCAGTTCCAGACGTTTATCAATTGTGTGTTGATCTTGCGCTGTTGGCTCTAGAGTGTTTTGTATGAGTAATGGCAGCCTTTCTCCACTATCAGCATCAATTGTATCCTTTTTTTGTGCAAATTTTTGCAGATCGTATGTATTCATTCCATGTACTATAGGTGCTAAATAACCTAGACCGTGAATCGCTGTGTACCAACGACTACTTTTGGCCAAACCATCAAAAATATTAAAGATTCGTTCTAGTTCCTCAGCTTTTAGATCACCATTCCACAGCATATTCTTCATCAACGTACTGGTCGCCCGATCTATAGGGGGTAATGGCAATAACCAACGAATCAAATCATTATAAAAAGAAGGTTCAGCATCTTGAATTTTCTGCAGTTCTTCTGAGATCTCTTCAGCGGTCATATGGCTATTACGTGTATTCCATCCCCCTTTACCAAGCCCAAAGGCAAAGGGAAACAATAATCCGTAGCGTAAATAATCCAAGATCTTATTATCGGGATTAAGCACATCATGAAACACACTCAAGAGCACATTATCATCGGAGTTTTTATAAAAAGCTAACAATCCAAGCAGATTGCGCTTTATTTCTGCATCATGTTGGCATACCGAAGAAGTAGGCTCATGTAACCAACTGTTGAGCTGATAAATGGCTAGGGCTGTAATACCGAGATGAATACCTCTAAATATGGCAAACTCAACACCTTGACGTAGTCCATCAACAAAATTAACAGCGTGCCTGTTATTTTGAGAACAAAGAGGGAGAGAACCACCAGATAACCAAACGAGTTTAGGACAACATGACTCTGTATCTTGGATGTTGGGTAGTCCAATATTCTGACGCCTGATACTGAGCAAGTAACCCAATCTTTGTAGAAAACTATCAATACTGGCCCAACGCACAGTCCCACGCCAAGAGCCTTCTATGGCGCGCAATGTTTCTAGAGCCTCACGTATTTTTAGGTCAACGTCTTCTCCCAAAGCAGATTGTATCCCTGAGCGAAGATCTACTTCACTACCATCAACATCAGCTCTGAATCTTCTCGTAGCCCGCGAATCGGCATTAATTGGATTTGCAGGAACTATTTCCGATTCATCATCTGAAAACGCTCTGGCTGCTTCCGCAGTTTGAGGTGGCTCTAAAGGTGGAATCTTTTCTCTATCAACAGCTTCTTCTACAGCAATCCGCTGCTTTAAAGCCGTACAGGTGATTTCTAATCGGCCAAGGAGGAATCGTCCCTTGAGTCCATTACCCCCCTGCCCTGCTTCTCCGTGTAATCTTTGGCGCGCTTGCTCTTCGGCTCTCACGAATTCTGATAATCTTTGACTCGGATCTGCCGCATAAAGAGTGACAGGATATAAGCTGTATCCCATCAAACACAGCAACACTAAAGGGCACTTGTCCGACAGGGCCCTTTGCGATGTGGGTAAAAGCATGATGACCCTCAATGTACTCTAGCTTTTTATCCTATCAGGTTTGTTTGTACAATCGAAGTGAATTTTATCTCAGCTTTTCTTCAGTTTTTTTTGTTACTGCATGAGCGTATTCAGTATTCGACCCCGGAAACACCCAAAAGGGTTTTGTCGCATCCAGTTTTTGATGTAAAATAGTTTTAAAATTTTAAGCTGCTTCGAATAACTTAATGATAGATTTTTCTGGAAGGCATTTGGGCAAACATATTATTTTGATGGCAGTGAGATGGTATTTTGCTTATGCGCTTAGCTATCGAGACATAGAAGAGTTGTTGCGAGAACGTGGTATTGTAGTCGACCATGCCACCATCAACCGATGGGTTGTTGAGTTTGGACCTAAACTGTCTTCTTCTTTCAAGAAACGCAAGGCTGCAGTAAATGATAGTTGGCGTATGGATGGTGTGCCGTAGATGCAGAAGTACGATGAAAATTGTTAGGAATCTGCATAGAAGCTATAGGAAAGATGATGGAAGGCCCATCGAAGCTGGCTATCAGGAGCAGGCTTCAAACCACTTCAAGCAGCTGTTATTAAGAGTAATGGTTGTGAGCGTTGAAGTAAAGTGCGGGGACAAACTCGTATAGGTATGGATCAGAAAGACGAACTAACCTGAACCACTGTTGACGCGTCGTTAGCTAGATGTGACATCAAAACCAGAGTTGCGTCCATACTCTGGGATGAGCTTACAGGTGACCTGAGTATCGTGTAAGTGGTGTCCGGCGTATAGGGCCCGGCTCAACGGAACGCGCGAAAAGCGAAAAGAAATTTTGTAAACACATTGTTTACCAATGGTTTACCGAAACTTTTTTTCAAAATAAAATCGTGCAACACCTTGATTTTTCGTAAACCTGATCTGCAATTTTAGTTGTTTTAAATATCTAAAAGTTACGTTTATCATTGCTGAACTGATACGATTATATGGGAAACTCATGAATTACCTGATTATAAGCTTTTTGAGCATCTGTAATGGGCCCAGTGTTAGGGAAGCTGCTAGAATGACCGTACACAAGAATAAATTTTATAAAAATTACAAATAAAGAATTACATTAACATTGATCAAGAAAATTTTAAAATAAAAATTCTTGTATTCTTGTCTCAAGATTTTACCTCTAAATCCTTATGATGATTGATTTTTTATAGGTTAGATGGCCAATCTAGTAGCTTCCCTAACACTGGGCCTGATGGGATGCTTCGTTCCAAATGGACAAAGCATCCCCGAAAGCTTCTCGTCTTCGAAATGCTGGTTTTATATATCTACCCACATACACACTGAAAATGTTTCTTACCTTGCCCATTAATGACAAAACCCGCTGTACACCATGTGGCGACTTGAATTTGATCAAACATTTTTCTTTTCGTCGTGTTGGTTGATGCGCGTTTTCAATACGATTATTTAACCTTTTATGTGATCTATGGTTGGCACCTTTCATCATATATTTAATAGGTTTAACGTAGCTTCTTAGTTTGTCGGTAATGACTACTCTGGGTTGTTCATATTGACCAAGCAGACGGCTTAAAAACCGAATAGCAGCCTTCTTATCACGACGTTTTTGCAGAAAAACATCAAGTTCATGCCCTTTACTATCAACAGCACGCCACAAAATGAATGTTTGTCCGTTGATTTTAATATTCATCTCGTCTAAATGCCATTTATCGGTTGGTTTGTGTTCACGTTTTTTAAGCACATCTTTAAACATAGGACC
>DAHXKW010000056.1 GCA_027366195.1 Alphaproteobacteria bacterium
GATGGTGATTTTAAAGCAAGGCTTATTGCGCTTTCTTTAAATTCTTTGGTATATTTTCTGGTTTGTCTTGGCATGTTAATCCTCCCTCGTTAATGTTCATTTTACTCGTTTTTTTGTGTCCATTAATTCGGGGTAAGATCAGAAAGCTCTTGAGGGGGAGCATAAAGCTGTTCAACTGGAAAATCGTCGTTGCGCACAGAATGAACGTTTGGTAATGCAGCAACTTTTAGAAGATGATTCTGTATTTAATAAAAAAGCTGTTATTCGTTTTGCAGAAAAGCACATTGATGTGGAAGAACGGGAAGTGTTTTTAGGTCAATTTTGGTCGAGTAAAGAATTGGTGCTTGTAGCAGAAAATCTGTATACGTCTAAAACTGTTTTACGTGAGGAGCAAAAGTTATTGCGCATGGCTGCGCGTCTTGCTGGAAAATCTCGTTTTATTGTGGAGCCGCGCCATGAAATAGAATTGAATGCAGAGCAAAAACGGGTGATTGATTATGTTTGCAGAGGTTCAAACCTTACCTGTATAGAAGGGAGGGCAGGGACGGGTAAGAGTCGTGCTCTTTGTGCTGTCCGTGATACGTATGAGGCAGAAGGCTACATTGTTAGAGGGCTTGCACCGACAAGTAGTGTGGCACATGATATGCAACAGAACGGCTTCAAATATTCCTATAATGTGCATAGTTTTTTGTACCGACAATATCATGATCGTCTCAAAATTGCTCAACGTAAAGAAATATGGCTTGTTGATGAAGCGGCTATGGTACCAAATCCTGTTATGGGAGAATTATTAGATGTTGCTTGGCGGAATAATGCCAAAGTTGTTCTAATTGGCGATGAAAAACAACTTTGTGCTATTGGTCGAGGTGGTGCTTTTAAGGCGTGTGTAGAACGTTTTGGTAGCGTTTCCCTTGAGCAAATTGTTCGCCAAAAAGATGAGCACTGTAGGGTCATTACAGAAAATATTGCTGCTGGGAAAATACGTGAAGCTTTATTCCAGATGAATGAAAATGGTGCTTGGAATCATAAGGAGACAGAGCAAGAAGCAATTCAGAATATGATGAACATATGGTACGAGAATTATAAAAAACAGCCACAGAATAGTTTTGTTTTGCTTGAATACCGAAATGAATATGTTCGACTTTTCAACAGTCATATTCATGATGTATTGCAAGCGCGTGGAGAGTTGGGATCAGATAATATTAAAGTTAATACGGCGCGGTATGGTTTTATGAATTTTAGTATGGGAGATTCTATCGTATTTAGAGCTAATAATGCAGAACTTGGTATGCATAATGGCCAGCGTGGTATACTTATTGCTGCCGATCGTCACCGTTTTGTTGTTCAAATTAATGATAATCAGTCTATCGAATTTGACCCGTATCAATATACGGATTTCCAACATGGGTATGCGGGCACGATTCATAGTACGCAAGGACTTACTTTCGATTACGTGTATACATTACATTCACACCATGTTGATCAACGCTTGTTCTATGTAGCGAATTCACGGCACAAGTTATCGTGTCACTATTTTTCTTATGGGGATCAGGCACGTGTTTATCAAGATGTTTCTCGTCTTCCTGCCCGAGATTTTTGTTCTGAATCTCTTAAACGAGAAGTACCGCATTGGCTTACGAAAACAATGTATGCAATCAGGGATTATATGTGCAAGAATCATGAGTTTTATCAAAATCCCTACCGTCAATATCATGAACGTGGTGTTCTGATTACCAACATCAAAGAAAATGCACGGATGCCAGGGTATCGTACATGATCTTACCCCGAATTAATGGACACAAAAAAAACGAGTAAAATGAACATTAACGAGGGAGGATTAACATGCCAAGACAAACCAGAAAATATACCAAAGAATTTAAAGAAAGCGCAATAAGCCTTGCTTTAAAATCACCATCACATACCAGCATACGTTTCATATGCGGTTGAAGAGACCAGCCAATAACAGCCCGCGAATACAAATCAATAACTACAGCTAAGTAGAGCCAACCTTTATTCGTCCAGACGTAACTGATGTCAGTCACCCATTTCTGGT
>DAHXKW010000089.1 GCA_027366195.1 Alphaproteobacteria bacterium
TCCATTCCGGAGCCAATTGTAGCACCAGTTGGTGAATGTTAGCAACTTTTTCAAAATCAATTTCTACTTTCTTAGAAGATTTTGATTTGTTGGCATGTTTTTCCCCTTTGATCTTAAACATCAATCTAACGGGATAATCAACAGATTTGAATACAATTCCTTCTCCAACACCAGAAACACCAAATTGTTTGGACCAAGGACATTCTTCTTCAACACCTTGCAACATTTCAGTCAACATTTCTTGAGATTTTTCAGGATAAGAAAAATCAATGGTCACAGAATAGGTTGGGACTTTTAAAATATTATAAACAGAAATTTCTTCACAAGAATATTCTGGTTTGTTTTCTATATATTTTTCATCAACCATGACATCAAAAATGATGAATTGCCTATCCAGTTGGCTGACAGCAACCCCTTTCTGTATCCCCTTTCCAGCCCATTCACCGTAAATATAAACATCATGACCGTGCCAATGTTTTTTCCAAAGATCAAGAAACCTTTCTTCATTTTTAACCACAAAAGCAGCAAAACCATAGTTGTCGGAGCCAATTGAAACAACCCTCTCTCTGCCTTGTGGAATGACCTTACCGTTCTCTTTGATATGAACTCCACCATTGGTGCCATGAATTTTTACGGTTCCTTCAAAAGATATAATAGGAAGTGGTGCATTATTTTTTGTACTAAAATGTCTAACCTCTTTTACAAGATTATAAATTTGTTCAATTGAATCATATTTAATCATAAAATTATATTCCCAAAAGCGGAAGAGAGATTCTATGATATCAAAAACGACTAAAAATGTCAATCACCGACTTGTCTGTTAAATGTTGCACAATAGGTTGCTTGTCCATGAAAGTTTTTATTTCTTCAAAACTAAAAGGTCTATATTCGGCTTTTCCAGTGATTGCAGTAGAATCTACCCCAACATCCACCGATTTTCCATATGGTGCTAAGGTGTTGTGAGTATGACCGAAAAGCATCCATGATCCATGCATTAAATCATTCCACGCACGCATTCCATAATGACACAACACGATAGATTGTTTATTTAATTTGATTTCTTTATAGGAAGAATAAGATTCAAATAATGAGATTGGTGAAAATGCTACCACACTCCTATCATATTCACAATTATGAATTTTATGAATAATTTTGTCATGGTTTCCAAAAATGAAATGTTTAATTCCATTTAAACAGGATATAATTGAAACAGCCTTTTCAACATCTTTATACCAGCAAAAATCACCCAACAAATAAACGATATCGCTGGTGTGAACAACAGAATTCCAATTTTTGATCATTCTATCATCCATTTCATCCACATTTCGATACGGACGTTTACAATATTTAATAATATTGTTATGGCCGAAATGATTATCCGACGTAAACCATGTATTCATGTTAAATTCCTTAAAACTGGCCCGACCAGCAGGACTCGAACCTGCAACCTCTGACTTAGAAGGACAGCGCTCTTTCCAGTTGAGCTATAGCCGGAATCAAAAATACGGGACAAAATATTTTTAATCTTGTCCCGTGTTATTTATTACAAGATTATTTCAAATCAACGGCTTTAAGCTTTTCTTAATATTGTAGTAATAAACAGAAGCGCTTCCTTCCTTGATCCCAAGCTCTGTGACAAATGCACTGATTACTTCACCACGCTTGGCTTGTGGCATGCTATTAAAGATTTTCTTGGCTCTACCGAATGCTGAATTCGGATCAACGGGACGGCCTGCGCGCTTGTGTAAATTCATCGGAACGGCTGTGACTTGTGCTGCAACATTTTCTGCGGTATTGGTATATTCACTCATTGTATTATCTCCAGTTAAGTTGTGTCCATCGGGACAACATAATTCTATATCCGTTCTATAATTTATACAATGCTCTTCCTTCTCTTCATTTATCTTTTGTTCAGTTTTCTTTTTTGTAGATTCTGTTTCAGATTTTATTAGAGGGTTTAGTTGGAAGCTTGCATAAATTTTTTCAACACCATCTACCAAAACGGTACAATTATAAAAAAGATATTTCTTTTTGAATCCTTCTTTCTTTTCCATATTGATAATGGTGCCCTCTTTTCCAAAATTTTCATCAGTGACTGAAATGATTACTTTTTCTTCCAATGAAAACATCAAACTTTACCCATTAAAACAGCAGCTTCTGCTATAGACTTATCCAACAGCCCTTGTTGTTTATTTTCATTCTTGAGGAAAGCAATACGTTTTTCCAACCGAGCAAGAGCACTTTTTCGTCTGCGTGTTTTACGATATCTACAATTAAAAGGATGTGCCATACAAAAACTCCTAAAATTTAATTTTGAATTCTGTTCCACTTTTTTGAGAAACCGGGAACTGTTTGTTTGCTTCTTCCAGTGAAATTCTATCCATTTCTCTTCGTTCTACTTCAGAA
>DAHXKW010000117.1 GCA_027366195.1 Alphaproteobacteria bacterium
TTATACTTTAAAATATTCAATAATTTTATTTAATTAATATAATTTTTGACCGTTTGGTGGAGTAGTGACAGACATTTCAAATGTTATTACAGATGTTGAAAAAGATGTGAAAAACATTATGTCTTCAAGTAATGTTAGTGATGCGGTTCATGCTCTAGTTGGTGTAATTACTAATCTAACAGGTAATATTGCAAACTTAGCAACAAACACTGCAGGGCACGTATTATCAGGAACAGCCGATGTTGTTGGAGCAGCTGGTAGCAGCGTGGCTGATGCGCTATCTAGCATAGAGTCTTTGGGAGAAGATGCTGTTTCAAAGTTTGCAAATCTCCTCCGCTCGAATAACGGTTCAGATGCTTCTAATACAAATCCGAATGGTAATTAATCGGATTTGCTCTTTTTCTTTTAAAATCGAAAAATCTATTATTAGTTAACAGATTACTGTTACACTCAAATAAGTTCATCAATATTTTTCAATATGTCCTATAAAGATACCG
The DNA here is from genome assembly GCA_027366195.1 of Alphaproteobacteria bacterium. Taxonomy (GTDB): domain Bacteria; phylum Pseudomonadota; class Alphaproteobacteria; genus DAHXKW01. Next base: position 498 of record DAHXKW010000117.1, read on the forward strand.
TTTTCCTTCCCAAAACAGATTTTAATATGCGTGGTAATTTGCCACAAAAAGAGCCAGAAACATTAACAAAGTGGACAAATCTTTATAGGCAATTACGACAGCAAGAAAATGGTCGCAAGAGATTTATTATTAATTTTGGTCCACCGTATGCGAATGGACATTTACATATAGGGCATGCTTTGTCTTATATTCTTAAAGATATTATTGCAAAAACTTATCAAATGAAGGGATTTGACTGTCCCATGATTGTAGGATGGGATTGTCATGGATTGCCTATTGAATGGAAAGTAGAGGAAGAATTTCGTGCAGCTGGTAGAAAAAAGGAAGATATTCCTATTATTGAGTTTAGAGATCACTGCAGAAAATTTGCAAAAAAATGGCTTGATATCCAACGAGAAGAATTAAAGCGGTTAGGAATTATTGCTGATTATGATGAACCATACTCAACGATGGATTTTAATACAGAGGGCTTAATTGTTGAGCAGCTGGGTCATTTTCTTATGGATGGTAGCTTATATCGTGGGCTTCGTCCTGTATTTTGGTCTGTTGTTGAGCAAACAGCTTTGGCAGATGCTGAAATTGAGTATCAAACAATCACAAGTCCATCTATATATGTGGCGTTCCCGGTACAGGACAAACCGAATTTATATGCTGTTATTTGGACTACCACACCATGGACACTGCCAGCCAATAGGGCAATTGCTTATAATCCAGAACTTGAATATGTGACTGTTACTTTTCAGGGGAAACAATATATTATTGCAAAAGACTGTGTAAAACGTTTTGTAGAAGCATGTCAGTTCGATGCGGGTGTGCAAATCGATGATTTGAAGGCAGATCTTTCTACTTTCGTGTGTCATCATCCTCTCCATGATAATGGTTATACGTTTAATGTGCCTTTGTTGCCTGCAGGACATGTTACTATCGATGCTGGCTCCGGGCTTGTGCACACAGCGCCAACACATGGTGAAGATGATTTTGAGTTAGGTAAAAAGTTTAACCTAGAAATGCCTGACATTATTGATGATGCGGGAGTATATCGCGCAAATGTCCCCTTATTTTTTGGCAAACATATATTTAAAGTTAATCCTGATATTTTAATAGCTTTGGCAAATAACGGAGTCCTTTTGTCAGAGGCAAAAATAGAGCATAGCTACCCCCATTCCTGGCGGTCAAAGAAGCCTGTTATTTTTAGAACGACAAGTCAGTGGTTTATTGATATCAACAACTCAGGAATACGTAAAAAAGCTTTAGCCGCTATAGATCAGGTTAATTGGTTCCCTAAAGAAGGTTATAATCGTATTCGTTCTATGTTGGAAAACAGACCTGATTGGTGTATATCACGCCAACGTGCTTGGGGAACACCGATAACAGTCTTTGTGCACAAGATAACTAGAGAGATTTTACGTGATGCAAAGGTTCACGCGCGTATTGTTGAAATGGTTAAACAAAAAGGTGGCGATTGTTGGTATACAGAACCGAATTCTACTTTTTTAGGTGATAATTATAACCCAGATGATTATGAAAAAGTTAAAGATGTTGTAGATGTTTGGTTTGATAGCGGATGTGTACACGAGATCGTATTAAGACATCGTAAAGGACATATTGAAAAATATTGATGAACTTATTTGAGTGT
>DAHXKW010000119.1 GCA_027366195.1 Alphaproteobacteria bacterium
ATCTACAATTAAAAGGATGTGCCATACAAAAACTCCTAAAATTTAATTTTGAATTCTGTTCCACTTTTTTGAGAAACCGGGAACTGTTTGTTTGCTTCTTCCAGTGAAATTCTATCCATTTCTCTTCGTTCTACTTCAGAACTTCCAAACCAAATGTCATTCATTTTTTCCAAAAAGAAGTGTTCACCGCTTTCGTTTTTATCTTCAATACATTTATACATTTCTTTCAGATAATATTTAAATTCTGGAACGTTGATATTCATATTTTTTTCCGTTTCATCTTCTTGAAAAAACTTAATTCCGAGTTGTTCCGAAAAAATTTCCTCCCAATTTATGGTTGTGGGGGGCACCCCATCTTCTTCCATAATTTCCATATGATTTTTTTCTTTCGGAAAAGATTCTCTAAAAAAGATATCATGATAGGTGGGAACGTTGAGAGGAAATTTAGTTTTGTTCAAAAGTATGCTGCCTGATCTACACTAAGACTACACCTTTTCTGAGAAATAGTCAACCAATACAAAATATGATCCAACAATATTAAATTATTGTTGGATCATATTTTTAAACTGCATTCTTAGTGATGTCTGTGATGTGAAGGTTTTGGACAAACAATTCCAGCGTCTGTATAGGCTTTGTAAATGCTCGGGCCTAAAGAACACATGATGTTGATTCCTGCCAACGCTAATTTATTTGAAATCCTAGCGTCTTCATAACCGACTTTTTGCGCTACTACCGCCTCATAAGGATGCACATGATTGATAGCTTGTGCAAATTGGATGTTTTTAACAGCAGCATTTCCAAAAGTATTAGACATTTGGTACGTTCTTTCCACAGCACGCAATTTTTGACACACTTCATCTACAACTGGCGCACCATGTCCAAAACCAATTCCCGGAATGGAAAAGGATGTTTGGGAAGTACCTGCACAATAATCACTACTCATTGACCCAGCATATGATCCCATACCAATACTTGGAGCGGCAAGAATTGCGTAATGGCCGCTATAATGTAAAGTCTGGTAAGGAACTCCCGACGACTTATTAACCACACTGACACCACCATTAGATGCTTGAGAAGCAGCACCCGAATTGCTTCCACTACTTGCTGTAGAAGTGGTTGTGGTTGTAGGCTGGGGGGCTACTTGGGCAAACGCAGACATGCTGAATGCCAGAAAACTTATTCCGATAATAATCTTTTTGATGTTCATTTTATTTTCTCTTATTTGAATGAAGAGCCATCAGTTAGATGGCTCTGTAAAATTTTCACAATTGAATTCATTAACTAACAATTAATGTTTGGTTTTTTCTTTGAATGTTCCAGTAAAAAAACCACCCGATTGCCAATCTTTACCACTTGTAAACGATTTAAATGAACCCTTGGCATAAGAAGAATAATTAGTAGCAACACCACCAGCAGTGTTGTTTGTGAAACCATTCAAATTCCCGTTATCAGCACCAAAAGAACTTCCCTTAGAGATTGAGCCACCATTAGTCCATGTTTCAACTCCATTTGAGTTTACTGTTCCACCGGCGCCAGAAAAACCACTTCCAACATTCCAACTCTTTTGGAAACTCCAACCATTTCCGTTAACACCTGTGGTAGCTTCCGAGCCGCCCGAAGTGTTACTTGAAGCACCCGATGAAAGTTTTCCAGTGTAATGAGTTTGAGTCGCCCACAAACCACCGTTCCAATTTCCGGAAAGGGTAACACCGTGTCCATCAGCTAATGCAACATTACTGATTCCCATTGCTACAATTAAAACCATAGGTAAAACTTTAGAAATTTTCATTTTTATCTCCCTGTAAGATAATAAAATTTAATTACATAATGACAACAATTGTCATCATGAAATGAGATGATAAACTTATGGATGGAGCTTGTCAAGTTTTTTGTTTTGGTGGGGATGGAGGAGTTGAAGTTAATCATATTAAGATATCGCTGTCAATATCTGATTTTTCGACTTAACGGACTTTAAACTCGTTATCCATTCTTGTCCTTTGTGTAGAATATTGGTGGCCGCATTCCAATCCGCGTCTTGTTTATGACCGCATGCAACACAACAATATTTTTCCAGAACACGACTAGATGCAGCAATATTTCCACAAGAGGAACATTTCTGAGAAGTGTATGCCGGATTGATATAAACAAGACGAACACGGTTCTCTTGGGCTTTTAATTTCAATCCATCTATCACTTGTCGATATGACCAATATTGCTGTTTTTGTCTTAAACTTTTGTTTCTTTTTCTTCCTTTTTTCAAATTCTTCAAATTTTCATAACAAATTGTCTTCAATTGCTGCCACGGCAATTCATTGATGCATTGATTGATATAATTTTTCTTCTCTTGCAAAATTTTTTTATAGGCAGCAGAATTTTTTTGCTTTCTTAAAATTCTATCATTGAGAGTATTAAAATCAGTTCCAATAGATTCACCATAGGAAGTCATGATCAATTTATTCATTCCTATGTCAACACCGATATCCATTCCTGTTTCTTTCCGTTTTTCTAACGGAGTATCAACCCATACAATGAATCCATCCGGTCTCAATTCACATCCTTGGATCAATGTTGCATTCTCTTTAGACAACCAGTAATTCAATCTTTTGTGTTTTTTGGTTGGAAGTTGAATCCTATGTCCTTTTTTAAGAACAGATACTCCAATCCATAAATCAAATAAATTAGAAGTTTTATTGGATTTTATGGTGATAAATTTGGCATCTAAAACGGGATAACCAGTAAATTTCGGTTTGTTCTTTGTCATGGGATGACTACAAAGAGATAGAGCACGTCTTTGAGCAGTTGCTTTGTATCTCTGTGATAAATTTTGAACTATTTCAACGGAATCAAAAGTCGTTTTATCAAGTTTTGCATTTTCATTTTGCCAACAGTGATCAATGAATAGATTGACCTGTTTTCTATATCTACGAATTAATGCTTCAATCTTTTTCTTTTTTGATCGGGTTGCATAAGATTTAAGTTTTATGGCTCTTTTATAGGGTGGTGTCATTTGTTGTACTAATTCATTGTTTACATTCTACTACCAACATTTTATAAAATCAAATTATTTAATAACAAAAGCTGCCATTTTAACTGACCTTTGTTAACAGCCAATAGATGAAAAACATTTTTTGAGCTTGCCAATTTGGTAGTACATATTGGAATCAAACCAATCTAATTTTATTTATGAAATAAACCTATTCATCAGACTAGCAATGTACTTCTGGCTCTCCGAGAGGGATTTGAACCCCGACCCGATGATTAACAGTCATCTGCTCTACCGCTGAGCTATCGGAGAATTTTCAACTATAGATCATATCACAAATTTTAATCTTTAGCCATCATTATTTTAGCCGTCCACCAGCTTAATAATAAAAATAAAATTATATCAATCACTATTAAAAATAAATTTTTACTGACTGCAAACAGTGGGCCAATGAAGGCACCCCATGTATAAATTGAAATCAAATGCCAATACCATTTGTCAAATTTTTTAATAAGTTTGAACACATAAAATCTCCGTCATTTTGACAGAGATTTTTCTGTCCGATTATTTATATTATGCTTCCGTAAAATCTAAATAATATTCTTGATTAATTTTAAATTTATTTCTTGCTAATGGGTTGCTGATATTCATACGTAAAGTACCATACGGGGTCGCTTCACTCCATGAATAATTTGCTGAAGTTTTATCATCACTAAAAACAGCTTCCATCCAGACTACTTCCATATCATTCAAATTGTCTATATTTGTAACTCTAAATTTGGCTCTAATCATATTATGTTCCTTTTTAAGAACAAATTATATGAATTTTTTAGAAAAAAGTCAAGACATTTACAAAATATAAAAATGGTGGGTGTGGTAGAAGTCGAATCTACCATTCCAATTAAGGACCAGTTTTACAGACTGGCGCAGCAAACCACAGAGTTGCCTCACACCCAGAAAAAAAGCCAGTATTTTAACTGGCTTTTTTATCGTTTAAATTTTTAAGAATATTTAAAAAGACAAAAAAGTACCTTTGACCGGGATGTCAAAATTATAATTTTTATTATGATA
>DAHXKW010000127.1 GCA_027366195.1 Alphaproteobacteria bacterium
AACCAACATGTCTAAATCTATCAGACTATCGTTTATGGGGGTAATAACTACATCGGCGTGGGAATGTGCATAACGAGATAAAAATGTATCGTTACCAGGTGTTGCTGTGATTGATGTTTCTAGATCCTCTTTGCATGCTCGGTTTGATGCGGGATCTAGTCGAATATAGAATATTGAACAGATTGGCCCCGAGCATGGACCCCCGCATCTGTTCGTCCCGCACATACAACCCCATTCACTTCTTTAGTTAACGCTGAAAAAGCTGATTCTATAAACTCTTGCACTGTCTGAGAAGTGTTTTTCTATAATCAATTTTCAAAAGAATGGCTGATGAAACTAAAGTATGGTGATCAAACGCAAATGGCTAAGAAAATGGCTTTTTGGATGGAAAGACATGACCATGAGTTTTTTAAGAATATAGACTGTATCATCCCCGTCCCTATTCACTTTTGGCGGCTGTTAAAGCGTCGTTATAATCAAAGTGCTTTAATCGCGGGTCATATCGGACACATTTGGAAAAAACCGGTTTTGTATTCAGTATTATACAAATCACGTTACACACCGTCTCAAGGAGAAAAAAGTAAAAAAGAACGTTTTGAAAATATTAAAAATTCTTTTGCCGTAGCAAAACCTGAAAAGGTTAAAGGGAAAAATATTGTTTTGATTGATGATGTGTTAACAACAGGTGCAACCTTATCAGAATGCACCCGCGTTTTATACGCATCTGGTGCTAAATCTGTTTATTACCTTACATTTGCTTATCAGCAGGATAAACGACCTTCGTAAGGTATAAACCATAAGGGGGGGCCGTTATCCCCGTATCTTTCCGTTTTCCCGAAGAAAATGCTTCTTCAATTGTGTAAACGGACCGTTTCCCCTTACCTATCTCTATAAGCGTGCCCACCATAATTCTGACCTGGTTGTGTAAAAACGCCAGCGCAGAGAAATTTATTGAAATGGCAGAATTGTCATTCTCACATAAGTTGATACAAGCTGTCTTCAACGTGCGAATTGGGTTGTGCGCCTGACAGTCACTACTACGAAAAGCGTTGAAATTATGATGACCTATAAGTTTGGCGCATCCTTCTTGCATGCACTCTATATTTAAAGAAAAAGGTATGTGCCAGGCTCTATCTTGTAATAAGGGGCTCGGGGCCAATCTGTTCAATATTCTATATTCATAATGCCTTTCCAAAGCATCAAACCGAGCATGCAAAGAGGATCTAGAAACATCAATCACAGCAACACCAGCACCTTTCAAATAATAATTAAGCCCCCCCATAAGCTTTAAGGGATCCCATTCTTTTTCTAAATCAGTATGAATAACTTGGCCCCTAGCATGGACCCCCGCATCTGTTCGTCCCGCACATACAACCCCATTCACTTCTTTAGTTAACGCTGAAAAAGCTGATTCTATAAACTCTTGCACTGTCTGAGAAGTGTTTTTTTGCTTTTGAAAACCATGGAATAACGTTCCATTGTATTCGATTTTTAAAAAATATCGATATACCATTCTATTTTTTTTCTTTTAATGGGTGCTACACTAAAAATATACCAGATGAAATCTTTACAGGGCATGTCGCATCCACGTGTCATCGTTTTGGGTAATGAAAAAGGTGGAACAGGAAAATCAACAGTTTCAATGCATATCATTACATATTTACTTAAGCACGGTTATTCAGTCGCCTCAATTGATATTGATGCCAGACAAGGAACGCTTAGCCGTTATTTAAGTAATCGGGCACAGCAAAAAGAAAAAAACAGACCTGATTTGGCTATGCCAAAACATTTTGAAATTTTTAATTCGACGTTAGAAAATCGAACAGAAGCAAATGCTGAAGAAACCGAACGTTTTGATGAAACTTTTGCCAAGTGCCAAGATTGTGACTTTGTCGTCATCGACACACCTGGTAACGATACATTTTTATCTCGTTATGCACATTCCCACGCCGATGTAGTTATTACCCCCATAAACGATAGTCTGATAGATTTAGACATGTTGGTTCGACTAGATCCCGCATCAAAAGAAATACTAAAACCTAGCTTGTATGCAGAAAATGTTTGGGATCAGAAAAAAAATAAAGCGATTCGAAACCATGGAAAGATCGACTGGGTTGTTGTACGTAACCGTAAGAATATTGCCCACGCTAAAGGTAAGAATAGTATAGAACCGATATTATCAGCGCTATCAAAGCGCATCGGCTTCCGCTTTGTGTGTGGTTTTTCTGAACGTATTATTTTTAAAGAACTTTTCTTAGAGGGTATGACCTTAACAGATATCGACCCAAAATCTCAAAAAATGCGCCTCGCCCATGTTGCCGCACGCCAAGAACTTGTGCAGCTTATGGATGCCATATTGGGCAATCATACTGACAAACAGGTGAAACAAATATCTGCTTAAAAATATGAGTTTTGAGCTGTCATCCTCGCGCAAGCGAGGATCCATAAAATGACCGACAATAAATGGATTCTCGCCTTCGCGAGAATGACGCGCATTTGCTCTAACTGCGTTAAACATGAATTTTATATATTTTATACGATATTTTATTGCGCTATCATTAAGGTAACGACAAGGTTTCAAGAACCTCTATGCTCTTACTCTGCACACTTTTATCCTTTGTCTCCCCCAGCGCTTTCCCCAACCCTAAAGAAAGTAGCAGCCCAAGAGCAGCACAAAGAGGAAGAGCTGCGGCTGTCGCAGCAGTGGCGCCTGCTATGGCAGCAACACAAGACCAAACTCCTCCCCTACTCAACAACCCATCTTTCGTAGCTCACCCCCAGCAGCACAGTGTTTCTGGTCAAACAGCATTTAGATCACCCTCAGAGAGACAAGTATCCTTTGTCCCACCCCAGAATGAGAAGAGAGACACAACACCAGGAGAACCTTTCTCGTCGCCACTTGCTGCTGCTGCCACCTCAAGTACAACGACAGCTCCTGACTCCCAGGCGGCATATGGCCAGGACGCAGAAAGTAAAGACGATGGAAATGATTTAGGTGAGCAATATGCTGAAAGAACAGGAGGACCCCCTTCCGAAGAAACGGCTATACAAGTGCAAAAAGTGAAGGCAGAAATAGGAGCAATCTTAGATTTTCTGGCAAAAAAAAGGGCTGATTTTGAGGTTGAGGTAGATTTAGAAACTGATGACCTCCCCTCATTAACTCAGACATTAGGATATCTCACACAAGTAAAAAAGTTTGTAGAACTAATTGAAGACTATACACGAACAATGAGTGAACTCATCAAAATTTGGGAATCAAATCTAGTACATTTTCCAGCTAAAAAGCCTCCCTCTTCATCACCTTCAGGCAATACGACAAAGACAGAAGCGCAAGAAATAGAAGAAGCTCGGACAAAACTTACTGCGGCTGCGTCAAAAAGTTATAGAGCCGATACCTTTACTCGAGAAGATCTGATAACTAGGAATATAGCTCTCCATAGATGCATAGCAGATATAGCATGTTTACTAGAAAGAGATAAAGAAAACTCTGACCGATTGATAGGGCATATCAATGCTTTAACAGACCTGCTTACAGGTGAAAGCACAACTGGAACTGTGAAAAATCTAGCAAACATATTAACAGAAGCAAAACAAAAACTCGCTCAAATCCCTACCATACCCCTCTCTCAATCAGCCAGCGGAAGTTTTAGAGGCAGCCGCAGTCCATTCAACGACTCCCTAAGGGGTAGCCCTCTTTCACCAACAGATAAAATGGCCTTAATACAGCAACAACAAACTGATACATTAGAGCTGTATCGCATCTATTTTGATGAAGCTTTATCTAGCGCACGAGAGTTTGAACCTGAGTACTTAGCCCAATTAAGATCTCAACTAATCAACCTAAATCACACAGCATCTCTAGAAGCAGAGAGAAATGCTGCACAGCGTTCAGCAAACCTCCAGGGAGAACCCTCTCTTGGAACATCTCCTCAAAACAAAGATTTGAAACTTCCCACTGACCCCCAGCTTAGAGAAATAATAACGAGGCGCCAGAAGAATAGTGAGGAATGTTGTGGGTGTGTAGTACAATAAGTTGATTTCAAAATATATCCTTGATGAATCATTATGATTCTTTCATTCACCCTACTCTTCGCTATTCGTATCCCAAAAGGATTTACGCTTAAAGACTATGAGCAGCTTGCAAAAAAATATCATAAAATTGGGCAAAGTGTTTGCCTTGTTTATAACATTTCATCGGGCGTGCAGCTAACCGGTGTATTAATTGGTCACCGCACAGTCTTAACGGCCGCGCACGGTTTCTCACCTAAACACACCTGTTTTAAACAATCCGGCTGGCGTGTAAAATTTCCCAATGGTACGATAGCCACTATCATACATATAGAGGTACCAAAAGAATATGTTGCCATCATCCCTAACCCATCATCACAATTTGGAAAAACTGGCTATGATAAAGCTATTTGCACCCTAGATTCACCAGTGCACCATATTTGTCCTGCCGCTATAGCTACAAATACAAAACTCCAAGATGATGATTTGCTGATTGTAATGACGTATCAAGATCAGAAACTTCTCGCTTTTCAACTGCCCGAGTTTACCTCTATTCATTCAGCTGGTGCCACAGATACTAAAGGCTATACAGGGAAAATTTATGGCAGTGTCTTTTTTAACCCAGATGGTCCGGCCCATGAAAACAACCCTTTTTTAGAAGAACGCGGACAACGCCCGAGTATCGCCCGTCACTATTGGCAAGAATATGGCAAATTACCCTATGCCATGGCATTGCCTGGCGTATCGGGCTCGCCTGTATTTAAGATTGACAAAAATGGCTGCGGACAAGTTATTGCTTTAGTTTCAGGCTTTACAAGTATCGATAAAATTTTCGACATTCCCTATCGCAATGCCAGCTATTTTGCCGAACACACATCTTTGAAAAAACTCTATGATATTTACCAAACACTATTTGTGTTGTTATAATTTAAAGTTTACTCGAAATTTATGCCTATCTAGCAGGATCAAAGTCTCCATTTAAATAGAATCTTTAACACATATCTTAAAAATAGATTCATCAGTTGCCCGCATATCAAAAGAATATGTGGTTAAACAACCAGCCTCCCGATTTATACAAGAGGAAAGATAGTCAGCAAAATCTGCCTTACCATCTTTATACAGATCTATTGTTCTCGAATAACCTGATTCATCTCCTCTACTGTTAATGTTTTTTGTGGCCGAGATAGCAGTCCTTCAAGCTCCATAATAGATTTTTTTCTCTTCGGTACCAGATGCATCCCTTCTGCTTCTATTGAAAGAAATAGCGTATCTCCTTCATGTAAATTAAAATAAGCCAACATACTCGTTGGGATAGTAATTTGGCCATATTTTTGTATAGTCAGCTGATCCATAATATTGATTATCAAATTACCTTGTCACATTATCGCATACGCTCATAAACTTTTGGTAAATAAAGAATTACATACCGTAGTCCATACCGCCCATACCCATTCCAGGGGCACCGCCCATACCAGCCGCTGAAGCCATCTTGTCTTCATTTGGTTTGTCACCTACGGCAGCTTCAATAGTCAAGAACATTTTAGCCACAGACGCGGCGTCTTCAAGGGCTGTTCTTGTAACTTTTGTAGGATCCAAGATTCCCATTTTAACCATATCACCATATTCACAAGTTTGCGCATTAAATCCAAAGTTGAAATCTTTATTATCAAGGATCTTACCCACAACAACGGCACCATCTAGCCCCGCATTTTCAGAAATCTGACGACAAGGACCGGATAGAGCTTTCGCTATAATTTGAATACCAACATGCTGATCTTGATTAATACCTTTTAAGTCATCCAACTCGGCAACAGCGCGCAGTAAAGCCACTGCACCACCTGGTAGAATACCTTCTTGGATAGCCGCTCTTGTTGCATGCATCGCATCCTCAACACGATCTTTACGTTCTTTTTGTTCAACTTCTGTGGCACCGCCAACACGGATAATCGCAACACCACCCGATAACTTTGCCAAACGTTCTTGGAGTTTCTCACGATCATAATCTGAAGTAGCTTCTTCGACTTGTGCACGAATTTGGGCACATCGCATATCGATATCAGCTTTTGTACCCTCACCATCAATAATCGTACAGTCATCTTTCGAGATGCGTACTTTCTTGGATTTACCAAGATGCGCTAAAGTCACACTTTCAAGCTTCATACCAAGATCATCAGAAATGACGGTACCACCTGTTAACACGCCAATATCTTCTAAAATAGCCTTACGGCGATCTCCAAAAGCGGGTGCTTTAACAGCGGCTATCTTAAGACCACCACGTAACTTGTTAACAACTAAAGTTGCCAAAGCCTCTCCTTCAACATCCTCAGCGATAATTAACAAAGCACGGTTGGCTTGAACAACAGCTTCAAGAACTGGTAATAGAGGTTGCAAACTGGATAGTTTTTTATCGAAGATTAAAATTAAAGGATTATCCAATTCAACAATACGTTTTTCCATATTGGTGCAGAAGTACGGAGAAATGTACCCACGATCAAACTGCATACCTTCTACAACATCCAACTCAGAGTTCACAGATTTCGCTTCTTCAATGGTGATGACACCTTCCTTACCGACTCTTTCAAAAGCTTTGGCAAGCATATCACCAATTTCCTTTTCCCCATTGGCTGAAATTGTACCCACTTGAGCAATTTCTTCGTTGGTTTTAATTGCTTTAGATTTAGATTTTAAGAGCTCTGTTACTTTGTTTATGGCCAAATCCATACCACGGGTAATATCCATAGGATTCATACCGGCGGCAACAACTTTGAATCCTTCATGAATCATAACTTGAGCAAGCACAGTTGCTGTTGTCGTACCATCACCCACAAGATCGCCTGTTTTCGACGGGACTTGACGGCCAAGTTGCGCCCCCATATCTTCAAATTTGTCTTCTAGCTCTTCAAAAGCATTAGCCACAGATACACCATCTTTTGTCACGCGAGGACTACCAAACGATTTGGACAACACAACCGTACGTCCTTTGGGACCTAATGTCACTTTGACGGCGTTGGCTAACTTATCGAAACCACGAAGCATCTTTTGGCGTGCTTCAGAACCAAAACGAACTTGCTTAACAGACATATGCGCCTCCTTTACGCTTTAACTACAATACCAAGAATATCTTGTTCTTTCATGACTATGTGATCTTGATCGATTTCCGTACCAGCCCATTTTCCAAACACAATACGATCACCAACCTTAACACTTACAGGAATCAAATCGCCATCTTTATTGCGCGCACCTTCTCCAACAGCAAGTACTTCACCTTCCATAGGTTTCTCTTTCGCTGTATCAGGAATAATAATCCCTCCCGCTGTTTTAGACTCAGTTTGTAGACGTTTTACCCAAACATTATCACGCAAAGGCTTAATTTGCATTGCTCCTCCTAAATTAGCACTCAACGACTTAGACTGCTAAATTATGGTCATAAAAAAAAAACGATGTCAACTGGGATTACGCACCAAAGCAGAATAGAGCAAAGTGCGCGTGTGAAGGTCAAGATCTATATTCCGCACCTCTAGATTCAATGTTTGACCATGGTGTCGCCCGATAAGTTGGATAGTTTGCTTGCCACTTTGGGGACAAGAACGTAAAGCCAAAATCAAATTATTATCTTTTTCAAAATCGACAGTTAAACGGATAGGATAAGCTTGAAGCTTATCTTCTAATCTCGCCATATATTTTACTATCAGCTTTTTATCACCTTGGTTGCCTGTTTTTTCAAAACACTCCAAATATACAACCTCATCAACGTTACAAACCTTTTGGAAAGCATTAAGCTGGTCAGCAAACATAAGAATTTCAAAATTATTTGTCAAAGTTGCAATATTGATATACGCAAACTTGTTACCGTTTTTACTAATACGTTCAGTTTTCTGACGAATCATGCCAACAAAACAATGGGTATCTTCTTTAAACTTTTCTAAACTGTGATACTCAATAAAAAATCTGTAAGGATCCAAAGGATGCTGCGAAAGGTAGAAACCTATGGATTCCTTTTCACGATTCAATTGGTCTAATAAATGCCAAGTCTTCACATTCTCTAATTGTAAAAAATTTTGAGTTTTTTGAAATAATAGTTTTTGTTTTGATGGCTTTTGCCCCAATTTAAGTAAGGATTCTAAGGATACATAAATGGCATGACGATTTTTTTCAAATATATCAAATACGCCTGCCTGCACTAAAAATTCAGCTTGTCGCTTGTTAAACGCTGTATGGTTAATCCTGGTAAAAAAATCGGTAAGCGAAGTAAAAGGTTGATTGGCAACAATCGCATCACACACCCCTGCACCTACATTTTTTATACCAGACAAACCAAAACGCACGGCCCCCTCTTCAACGGCAAATCCTGTTTTGGAATGATTGACACACGGGGGTAACAAATTGATCCCCATATTCTTCATCTCTTCAAAATAGACCGCTAGTTTATCTTGATTATGCGCGTCATGCGTCATTAAAGACGCAAAAAACTCAGCTGTATAATTTGCTTTCAGATAGGCTGTCTGATAGGCCAATAAAGCATAAGGAGCAGAGTGTGATTTGTTAAAACCATAGCCAGCAAATTTTGCCATAGCATCAAAAATTTGGTTGGCCACGTTTTCATTGACGGGCTGGTTATTCACACGATTTTCAACACATCCTTGCACAAACAAATTTCTTTGCGTATCCATTTCTGATTTGATTTTTTTACCCATGGCTCTTCTGAGTAAATCAGCCGCACCTAATGTATAACCAGCAAGGTCTTGAGCAATACGCATGACTTGTTCTTGATACACCATAACACCGTAGGTCGGCTCTAAAATTGGTTCAAGTAAAGGATGAAAATATGTTATAGGCTCTTGCCCTAATTTGCGTGCAATATACTTTGGGATATCATCCATGGGACCGGGTCGATACAACGCATTGATAGCAATAAGATCCTCAAATTGATCTGGCTTAAGTTTTCCCATAATATCCCGCATACCAGCGCTTTCAAATTGAAACACACCAACGGTTTTCATTTCTCCTAACATGTCAAAAGTTTTTTTGTCATCCATAGGAATTTGAGAAATAGAAAATTTTTTTGCCGACATAAATTTAGAACCTATTTTCAAACGATTTAAATTGCATCACTACAATTATTTTTTCCTAAACCACAACCTATTCTAAAGCTTGTTTACCTAAAATTATATCTTAACGTGATTACCAAAAACTTCTTAAAACACAAAAAATTAAAAATAAGAACATTCGTCTCGCCTGCGGCTCGGGCCTCCGTAAACCCGAGCCAGAGCACGTGCCTCCGCCTCCTCCTCCACGAAGCAATAGACCCCTCATCCCATTGTTCGCTATTAAAAAACAGCTACAAAACAGGCTGTGACAGGTTTTCAAACCAAATCATAAGTTCTATAATCACTTAGTATACGTAAGCAATCTTCAAACCTAAGGCCCGATGGCTTTAAAGGTCAAGCCTAAAACTTAACCCGGTCTATCGCCCAAGTGTCGTGCAACGCTTGCCCACCAGGTGCGGCCATCTTACATCTTTAATATAGAAAAACCCAATTAACATATAGTTAAAAAATAAAAAAAATCATAAAAACAGTCTTTTAAGCTTTTTGCCTAGGATGAATACGTTGATAACGCCCCAACATTTTTTCTTGAGATACACTGATATACATTTGCGTTGTATTTAAAGATTTATGGCCAAGTAATTTTTGTATACGCCGCAAATCTGCCCCTTCGTCTAATAAATGTGTTGCGCAAGAATGACGTAAAGCGTGCGGGGTGACTTCCGCATCAAAATTACAAACAGCACGAATTCTCTGCATCTGACGCGCTGCCACAACAGGGGATAGTCTTGAACCTTGTACCCCATAAAACAAAGGGGACCCGCTGTTCATTTCGAATGGTTGCGCAGCTAAATACCTCTTAATTTTTTCTTGAACAATAGAAGGCAGGGGCACACTGCGCTCAAATCCCCCTTTCCCCTTTATTACAACATATGAATCAATCTGCCCTTGATTTAAAGACAACGCCTCACTAATGCGCATACCTGTTCCATACATCAACATAAATAAAGCGACGTCCCGTGCTGAAACCCATTCAGCAGACATCGTTTCCAACTGTTTCAATGTCTTTTCAATTTGCAGGTGATTCATTGCCCTAGGCAACCGCTTTTCCTTTTTGGGCGCAAAAACATAAAAAATAGCATGATCCGAAATAACTTTCTGCCTTTTTAGATATTTAAAAAAACTTACTACGCCCGATAAAGTTCTTGTCGTTGAGGATTTGCTTAAGGATTGATCATAACGATTAGACAGCCATCGACGTAAATCCAAAGAATTCAGCTGTAATACGTCTTGATCTTTGAAAAAACTAAGAAAATTGTCCAAATCATGGCTATACGCTTTTTGCGTGTTCATACTTTTCTTAGATAACTCTCTTGTTTGCCAAAGGGTCACATGCTCTTTTATCGACATGTCAAATAAAAAATATTACAGATTATAATGTAATAGTACTAGAAATTGTGTATTCGTTCACCAGATCGAGCAAATTAAACATAAATTACTGACACCGACCATCTGTTACTGCCAGAGTACCACTATTAAATTGTTGAAGCTCTGCTTTTGCTCCCTCTATCACTACTTGTTGCCTATCTATTTACCTCTTGTTCTCCAAAAAAGACGGCCACGACTTGTTCTTTGGTTGCCTGATCGTATCCTATCAATATTGCGTAGAGCTGATTTTTGAGAGACTGTTTCGAGCCTGTAGTTTGTTTTGTCAATAATCTTATCCCCAACCATTCCTACCTCTCATCCGGTGATAGCCAAAATCCATAGCGAATTTAGATCCCCTTGATCCCAGGATATCAATAAAAAAATAACAGTATGTTAGAATGTAATAACACTAAGAATGTTTTGAATTTATGATTTTTTTGCACGAAAAAAACTGGTCACCTTATGTATCAGGAATCATTATCGGTTTGTTACAAATACCCCTTGTTTTACTTTTGAATAAAACCTTGGGAGCATCCTCGTCATTATCGGAGATTGCTTGCCAATGTCATTCTCTATTGTCAAAAGATAACTTTTATGTAGCTATTAACAGTCATCTTTGGCAAGTTGGTTTGGTGTTCGGTATACTTTTAGGCGCTTTTTTGTCCACAAAGCTTTCCCAAATAAAACGCCCAGCCATTGCAACAATATGGGGACAAGATTTTAACATACGATCAAAGATCACTCGCTATAGCCTTAGCTTCGTAGGAGGTATACTTCTAATTCTTGGCGCACGCTTTGCTAATGGCTGCACGAGCGGCAACGGCATTTCCGGTACAGCTCAATTAGATGCTAGTGCTTGGGTTATGCTTCCTGCTATGTTTATGGCTGGAATAATTACAACATATCTATTGCGCAGCATTACCAGAAAAGGAGAATAAGAATGTTTTACGAAATGATCGTTGGCTGTCTTATCGGCCTTATCTTTGGAATTACCCTCGAAAAATCAAAGGTATCAGAACCTGCCGTTATTATCGGACAATTTCAGTTCAAACGGTTTATTATGCTTAAAGTATTTTTAACAGCTATGATAACCAGTGTCGTTGTTTTAAATAGCATGAATTATCTTGGATTATTTGATATCAAACTAAAAGATTTGAATCTCGTCACTAATATTTTAGGGGGCGGCTTATTAGGTACTGGCATTGCCCTGTCCGGCGCCTGCCCTGGAACCATGTTCGCGCAAATGGGTTCAGGTTACAAAGATGTTTTCTTCACATTTGGCGGAGGATTAGTTGCAGCCTATCTTTACAATTTCTTTGGCCCGAATGTGGTTAGTCAATTTAGTTCTTATTCATTAGGTAAAACTTCGTTAGCTACACTTTTTAAAACGACACCAACCGTAATTATAGGATTAATTGTAATCGTAAACATAATCTTTCTAACCATAGTAGAAAAAATATATCCCTGGAAAGAAGAGTTAAAATCGTAACATTCCCTCAAAAATCCAACTCTCCATAATGGACGCTGGGGGCAAGGATAGGAATTTGATCAGCCAAGATTGACTGGAAAGACGGCCTCGACTTAATGCGCATATACCAAGTTTTCACATCCGGATAATCTTCCCAATAGATATCACCAAGATAATCCAAAACAGATAGCTGCGCTGCTGCCGTAATGTCAGCCAACGAAAAATCAGGACCCGCCAACCAATTATTACGCTGAGTTAACCACGCAATATAATGCAAATGGTCGTCCATATTTTTCTTGGCATCTCTAATACGCGTGGAGTTGGGAATTGCTGTTTTATTAGACATGCGATTGAACACTTTTTCTTGCAAAATTGGCAAAGTCACCAAAGTCGAAAATTTGTGTGCAAACCAGTTGCTTAAACGCCTTATCTCTACTTTTTGCAATGGATCGGTGGGATAAAGAGGGATTTGCGTATACATCTCTTCAATATACTCAACAATTACATCACTGTCTGGGATGTTGGCGCCATTCAGATCCACAAAAACGGGAACTTCCATAGCATGATTAAGTTTCATAAATTCCTGCCGCTGCTCCCAAAAGTATTCAATTTTCATTGTATAATCAAGTTTTTTTTCATTAAGCATAATGCGCACACGCCTAGAAAATGGACAAAGAGGATAGTGATACAAAATGCGCATATAATAAAGAAGAAGAATCAAATATGAACCCTATGTTTTATTATCACGCGCTCAGCGTTTTCATTCAATCAATTAGCGAATTTTTACCGATCAGCTCATCCGCTCACCTTACAATTCTTTCGTGGATAAACGGAGAATCACTTACTTTGACTGACAAAATCACATTACATTTGGGAAGTCTATTTGCCCTTATGATCTATTACAGACAATTTATTTTTGAAAGTTTTTTAGGTATCGGCAGCTGCTTATTTTCTTTGTTTAACAACCCATTTGATCTGTTTTTAGACCTATTGGCTGAATGGGAAAGGAAAAGTATGTTTGGAAAAATATTAATCATTACATTACCAGGTGCTATGGCTGGATTCTTTTTAAATGATTACGCTACAACTCTCCACATCCCTTTAGTCATTGGAAGCACATCAATTATCGGAGGGGGGCTTCTTATTTTTGCCGATTATTACAAGAGATCTTCACATATAGAAACGAGCACAAAAGATCTCTTGTCTAACTCTCAAGCTTTTTTGATTGGCCTATTCCAAATAGCTGCCCTAATTCCGGGTATGAGCCGCATGGGAACAATTATTACCGCCAGTCGTTACCTTGGCTTAACCAGATTAGAAGCCACACACCTTGCGTTCATAACAGCCATGCCTATGATTGCCGGGGCCGTACTTCTCAATTGGTCAAAATTTCCTAAAATTAACACCATCTTCGTGCCAACCTTAGTTATTACAATCATCAGCTATCTCATGATTCACCTTATGGTTTATCTGGCCACGAAAATTCGCTATATATGGTTTGGATTTTACAGAATTATATTAGGTCTTGGGATACTATATTTTCTTTTTATGATTTGACTAAGAAAAAATAATACCCTATCTTTTCTTTATAGAGTGTGAAAAGAAAAAATGTGAATCAACGCATTGGCACTTACATTCCCCAAAAAACACCTCAAGAATCATATAAAGCTTATATTCCTCCTGAATTACCCCTCAGACCACCTATTGATTTAACTGTACTTTACTCTTCTTTGGAAAAAGCAACTATATCTTTAGCAAAACTGAATAATATCACGCAAAATATCCCTAATCACTCTTTATTCATATATATGTACGTCCGCAAAGAAGCCTTATTATCGAGCCAAATTGAAGGTACACAAAGTTCTTTTTCTGATCTTATGCTTTTTGAACATGAGCTAAAACCAACAGTTTCCTTAGACGATGTTGAAGAGGTATCAAACTATGTAAAAGCTATTACTTATGGAATAAAACGACTTAATAGTGACTTCCCCTTATCGTTAAGACTATTACGAGAAATCCATCAAATATTGTTATCGGGAGGACGAGGATCTTCAAAATCTCCAGGAGAATTTAGACGATCACAAAACTGGATTGGAGGAACAAGACCAGGCAACGCACTTTTTGTACCCCCACCAGCAGAGCAACTTTACGCATGCCTTACAAATTTAGAAAAATTTCTCTATGACAAAACCCTGCCAACACTTGTAAAAGCAGGTATCGTGCACCTTCAATTTGAAACCATTCATCCATTTTTAGACGGTAATGGGCGTTTAGGACGGCTGTTGATTGTTCTTTTGTTATACCATGATGGAATGCTGGATGAGCCAATTTTATATCTTAGTTTATACCTTAAAGAAAATCGGCAAACTTATTACAGACTTCTTCAAGAAGTTAGACAAAACGGAACGTGGGAAACATGGATAGAATTCTTTTTAGAAGGCATAGATATTTCAGCCAGACAAGCTATTGAAACTGCTAACAACATTAACAATCTTTTTGATAAAGATCTGGAAAAACTTAAAAGTCTTGGACGCGCAAGGCTGTCATGTGAGAAAACGCTTCAATTTATGCAAAAACTTCCTCAAGTAGATGTTTCGATCTTAAGCACAGCTCTAAGTATGACAGCGCCTACCGCCAGAACCTCATTAAATAACTTAGTAAGTTTAGGGGTCTTAGAAGAAATTAGTCATAAAAAACGGGATAAAATCTATGTTTATAAAAAATACCTGGAAATTTTAGAAGAAGGGACTACCCCTCTCCCACAATAAAGATTGAGCTCGCCTACGCTATCGCTTCAGCAGGCAGCTTTCGCCCTTTAACGAAAAACTGGCCTGCCTGCTGAAGCCCAAAGAGCGAAAGCTGGCGGAGGAAGTGGGATTCGAACCCACGGTACGTTGCCGCACAACGGTTTTCGAGACCGTCCCAATCGACCACTCTGGCACCCCTCCAACGTTAAAAGTGTACGCTATCCTTGAACTTTAGACAATTCGCAGCAAATTTGGTCAAGCGTAATCACCTGATTTTCAACACCATGCACCATTGTTTTTAATGTCACAGTTTTTTGAGAAACTTCATCAGAACCAATCAATAAACAATGCTGAACCCCTTTTTTCTCGGCATATTTCAAATCTTTTGATAACTTTCCTTTAAATGACAACTCACACATGAAATCGGCTTGACGAAGCCGATCGGCTACATCTAGTGCATATCTAACCTGCGCTTCTTCAAAAGGAATAACCATGATTGGCTTTGTTTCAGAAAATCCCTGATTTTCTAAAAGGAGCATTAAGCGATCAATACCTAGTGCAAAGCCAATACCGCTAACATCCAGGCCACCCATCAAAGAAACCAGCCCATTATAACGTCCCCCGCCTCCAAAAGCCGACTGCGCCCCCAAAGCGCTGTGCTTAAATTCAAATGAGGTATGACAATAATAATCCAAACCACGCACCAATTTGTCATCTAATTGGAACGGGATATCGGCATCTGTTAAGTATGTACAAACTTGATCAAAAAATGCTTTAGAATTCGGTGACAAATATTCTTTAAGTCGAGGACCGTTGGCTATAATACGCTGATCGCCAGCATCTTTTGAGTCCAGGATTCTCAAAGGGTTATGCGCCAGACGCATTTTACTATCTTCAGACAATCCGTTGACGTGAGCCTTTAAAAACGCCTGAAAAGCTTGATTGAAACGCAAGCGACTTTCGTGATCTCC